>NZ_CBTK010000295.1 GCF_000531125.1 Candidatus Contendobacter odensis Run_B_J11
TCCTCGCTTGACGGCAAAACCCCCGATAGCGTGTACTTTGATTCGCTGCCGATCCAGCAGGCAGCCTAAACCGCAGAAACCCACTTAAGCCCGGTAAAATCCTGTCCAACAAACCGGGGCCACCGCTGACCGCCTTGAATCTCCTCAAACTGGAAGATCGACAACGCACTGAGGGTACGGATCGATCGGTCATCTCCATTGCCCGTTGGAAAATTCGCACATTCAATGAGCATTTGCTCAAACGCTTTTCTTCCATCTTAGGTTTAGACTTCAGTTTGATTAAATCCAACCCCGAGTTCGGTAACCTATGTAACTACGGGGCTATCGCCGCATAAAACTGTCCGAAGTATTGATCTAAATGAACATCACCTATTTAGATCAATGGGTTGGATTCAGTCAACGCCCTCGCCTGACGCTACCAACCCTCGCCATCACAGGAAAATTTACAGGACCGTAAAATTCGAGACGGCCCTGCGCGCGCTCGCCGAGGGAAATTCGCTGCGTGCCACTGCGCGCATCGTCGAAGTAGATAAGGACACGGTCTGTGCGTGGCTGGATCGGGGTGCCCGGCAATGCCGGTCAGTGATCCTGGCATTGTGGCAAAACTTGCCAGTGACGGAATGCCAACTCGGTGAATTGTGGGGTTTTATTCATACCCAACAAGAAAATCTGCCCGGTGCCAAGGAATACATCGAGACGTATGGAGACGCTTGGGTTTGGTTGGCGTTTGCTCCTGTTTGGCGCTTGGTCTTGGGCTTTGTGATCGGCAAACATGACCCACCCGGCGCAGACCGGTGGTTGGAACAGGTCGCTTGGGTAACGGATGAAACCGTACCCTTTTTTACCAGCGATCAATGGCCTGCCTATACGCAAGCGTTGTTGAATACCTATGGGGAATGGTATTGCCCGCTGCGCCGTGGGGCGCGCGGGCGCCAGCCCAAACCCCGACAACGCCCCTGTTCCAATCTGTGCTGTACGCCCAAGTGATTAAGCAACGAACCGGTGGGCGAATTACGGCCATCTCCACCCATGTTGTCTTTGGAGACCCCGCAGTGGTCGCGGCTCGGCTGGCGCAGTCACCGGTCAGTCAAACGATCAACACGAGTTTCGTCGAGCGGGACAATCTGACTCAGCGACAACAGAACCGCCGGTTGACCCGTCGCACCAACGGTTTTTCCAAGGCGTTAAGTGGGTTTGAAAAACAACTGTGGTTGTCCTTGGCCTACTACCCTTTTGTGTTACCCCATGACAGCTTGCGTCATCCCCTGCCGATCACCGAACCGACGCGAGGATCCGGCTCTCCCCGTCGATGGTGTCCCAGCACTCCCGCGATGGCGGCGGGCGTGACCGATCCTGTCTGGACCACCCAAGAGCTGCTGTCGTATCGGGTCTCACCGCTGTACTGGACAGAATGCCCCGATCTTGAAAAGCTATTTCGCTAGACCGAGGTTCCTCACGGAAACTGAGGGACACTACCTGGCAATCTAATTCATCTAAAAATGTCTATGTCTGGTTAGCACTTAATTCGCATTATAGCTGTACGATATTTGGGGACCACTATACAGAGAACGAGATTACCGCCGTCCCGCTATCCGGGAGTACCGCTTCCAACCTTGGGACAGCAGGAAAAATTCCCCGCGAATTTTGGCGTTGTTCCATGGCAGAATGACCCCTACCATTCCGGTGGGTCTTCCAGCTACTAATGCTCATCACCCTTTCGTTGCTCTCTTTTTCCTTTAACTTCAATGAGATTAATATCAACTATGAGTAAGCCCAAGAAAGTTGCTCTTCTCACGGCGGGCGGTCTGGCCCCCTGCCTCAGCTCGGCCATTGGCAGCCTCATCGAGCGCTACACCGAGATTGATCCCACCATTGAAATCATCTGCTATCGCAGCGGCTACAAAGGGTTGCTGCTCGGTGATTCCTACAAAGTCACCCCGGAAATCCGCGAAAAGGCCGGACTGCTGCACCGCTTCGGCGGCTCGCCCATCGGCAACAGCCGAGTCAAGCTCACCAACGTCAAGGACTGCGTAAAGCGCGGCTTGGTCAAGGAAGGCGAGGACCCGCAGAAAGTCGCCGCTGATCAATTGATCAAGGATGGCGTGGACATCCTCCACACCATCGGTGGCGACGATACCAATACCGCCGCCGCCGATCTCGCCGCCTTCCTGGCTAAAAACAACTACGGCCTCACCGTCATCGGCCTGCCCAAGACGGTGGACAACGATGTGTTCCCGATCAGGCAATCGCTCGGCGCCTGGACCGCCGCCGAACAGGGCGCCCGCAACTTTCAGAATGTCGCGGCTGAGAACAACGCCAACCCGCGCATGCTGATCGTGCATGAAGTGATGGGCCGCAACTGTGGCTGGCTCACCGCCGCCACCGCCCAGGAGTATCGCAAGCTGCTCGACCGCACCGAATGGCTGCCCGCCATCGGCCTCGACCGCGCCGCCTTTGAAGTCCATGCCGTCTTCGTCCCGGAGATGGAAATCGACCTCGCCGCCGAAGCCAAGCGCCTGCGTGCGGTGATGGATAAAGTGGACTGCATCAACATCTTCGTCTCCGAAGGTGCCGGTGTGGAAGCTATCGTGGCGCAACTTCAGGCCAAGGGCGAAGAAGTGCCACGTGACGCTTTCGGCCACATCAAGCTCGACGCCATCAACCCCGGCAAATGGTTCGGCGAGCAATTCGCCCAGATGATCGGCGCGGAAAAAACTCTGGTCCAGAAATCCGGCTACTTCGCCCGTGCCTCCGCCGCCAATGTCGAGGACATCCATCTGATCAAGTCATGCGCCGATCTGGCCGTCGAATGCGCCTTCCGTGGTGAATCCGGCGTCATCGGCCATGATGAAGACCAGGGAGGTGTGCTGCGCGCTATTGAATTCCCGCGCATCAAGGGCGGCAAACCCTTCAACATTGATACCCCCTGGTTCACCGAAATGCTGGCGGCCATTGGGCAACCCAAGGGTGGGAAGGTCGCGGTAAGCCACTAAGGGCGGATCGTAGCAGGATCGGGGTGAAGCAATGCGGCATCCCGGTCTTGCCCGCCATCCCTCAGCAAAGCCCCACTCACGGCGGCGGCGGCGCTAATACCTCGCGGCTACCGTTGGGCTGCACCGACCCCACCACACCCGCCGTTTCCATCTCCTCGACCAGCCGCGCCGCCCGGTTGTAACCAATGCGTAGCCGGCGCTGTACTCCGGACACCGAAGCCCGCCGCGACTCAGTCACGATGCGCACCGCCTCATCGTACAGTGGATCGCTCTCGCCGCTGCGCCCATTTCCGTTATCGGCCTCATCCCCGCTATCGCCGTCTTCACTGGACCCGGCCAGCACCTCGTCCATGTAATCCGGCGCACCCGTTTGCCGTAGATAATCCACCACCCGAGTCACCTCGTGATCGTCCACAAACGCACCATGCGCTCGCTGTGGCAGACCCGTGCCGGGCGGCAGATAAAGCATGTCACCATGGCCCAATAACTGTTCTGCACCCATCTGGTCAAGGATGGTGCGGGAATCCACCCGCGACGACACCTGAAACGCGATCCGGGTCGGGATATTGGCTTTGATCAGGCCGGTGATCACGTCCACTGACGGTCGCTGGGTCGCAAGAATCAGATGGATCCCGGCGGCGCGCGCCTTCTGCGCCAGCCGTGCGATCAACTCCTCCACCTTTTTGCCCACCACCATCATCATGTCCGCCAGTTCATCGATCACCACCACAATGAACGGCAATGGCTCCAGCAACGGAGATACACTCCACACCCCCGCATCGCCCGGCTTCCAGAATGGATCGCTGATGCCTTCTCCCGCCGCTTGCGCATCACTGAGCTTGCGGTTGAAACCGGCAATGTTGCGCACCTTCAACACCGCCATCAGCCGGTAGCGGCGTTCCATCTCGCCCACGCACCAGCGCAGGGCATTAGCCGCCTCCTTCATATCGGTGACCACCGGAGTCAACAGATGCGGGATATCCTCGTACATGGATAGTTCCAGCATCTTCGGGTCAACCAGAATCAGTCGCACCTCGCGAGGCGGAGCCTTGTACAGCAGGCTCAGCAGCATGGCGTTGATCGCCACTGATTTACCGGAACCCGTGGTGCCGGCCACCAGCAGATGCGGCATTTTCCCCAGATTCGCCACCACCGGATTACCACCGATATCCTTGCCCAAGGCCAGCGTCAAGGGTGACAAGGACTGGGTATAGATCGGTGCTTCCAACACTTCGCGCAAATAGACGACTTCACGGTGCTGGTTGGGAATTTCCAGCCCAATAACCGACTTGCCGGGGATGATTTCCACCACCCGGACACTGATAACCGACAGGCCGCGCGCCATATCCTTGGCCAGATTGCTGATCTGGCTGACTTTGACGCCCGGCGCCGGATCGATCTCGAAGCGGGTAATCACCGGCCCCGGCTCCACTGCCACGACCTTGACTTCAATACCAAAGTGTTTAAGCAGAACTTCCACTCGCCGCGACATCTGTTCCAGCGTTTCCGAGGAATAGCCGGCGGTGTTGGCGGAGGGCCGGTCGAGCAAATCCAGGGGAGGCAGCGAATACGGCGCGACCGGAGCGGGCGACGTCACCTGTCGCTTCATGACTGCTGCCTTATCCAGCGATGCAGCAGGCGCCGGTGGTACGCTCAGTGGTTGCGGCGCTGAAACGGGAAGCGAAACCAAGGGCGAGCGGGATGCAATTTCATCCGTCTCTACCTCCTCTTCACCCACATTGAGTTCAGTGACGGGCTGCGTCCATGGAACGGGAGAGACCAACGGGATCGAGGCTGCGGCAACCCTGACCGGCGCGACCGTCGGCACCAGGGTCAGCATCTCTGACCCGGCAGGTAACTCCCAAACCGGAGGCGTGGACCTCATCGGATCAGCAACCGACGATTCCGGGCGCAGTGATTCCTGATTAGGCGACAGATTAAAGACTGGCTCAATCCGCGCCGGATGCCAGCCAGCCGGCAATTCAGTCTCAATAGCAGGTGCTGAATCGGTAGGAGAGGTAGCAGGCGATCTGATCGGTGGCGGTACACGGTCCACTGTCTCGGTCACCACCGCCGGTTCGACCGATGCCGCAGGCATCCGCCACGCCCGCCACTTAGCCAGCGGCCACTTAACCACCTGCCTAGACCTACGCTCCGGGTTCATCTTCACCACCGGAGTAACCATCTCTCCATCAGAGATTAGCGCGATTTCGACCGCAGGATCCACGTTCTCGCTACCGCTGGCGCTGGTATCCGGGTGCGTCCGGCGCAACGGAGCTATCACTAGAGTGCTGATCCAGCCCACCGCCTTCAGCGCCGTCTGACCTACCCAATCCAGCAGTGTCAACCAGGAAAAACCGGTTGTCAGGGTCAGCCCGGCCAACAATAAAAAAACCATGAACAGGTTGCCACCCGCAAACTCGAAGGCATGGGTCAGAAACTGGCTGGCATGGATCCCCACCAGTCCGCCGGCTGATCCGGCACCGGGAATCGTACCCGGCGCCGGGTGTACATGCAGCGCCGCCAGCCCACAAGCCATGGTCAATGTCACCACAAAGCCCAGTACCCGGAGCAGCACGATCTCACCGTCCAGTTCCAGCAGAGCGCCGCGCATAAACAACCGCCAGCCACCGAAGACCACGCCTAGCGGCAGCAGGTAAGCGGGGTAGCCGAAAAAATAGAGATTCACGTCGGCGAACCAGGCGCCGATCACCCCACCGAGATTATGAAACTGGCTCACATTTGCGGTGTGGGTCCAGGCTGGATCTTCGGGGCTGAACGTCGCCAGCGCGATTATCATTCCCAACGCGATAGCAGCCAGCAGCCAGAAGCCGATCTCGCGCAATACTCCCTTGAGGAACCGGAAAATACCCACCCGAATCACCGGGGGTTCAGTCTTGATTCGATGTGCCTGCACCAAAATTCAGTCCTGTCGTATGCGGAGGGCAAGAGCGGTGAAATCCACTCTGAGATGAAATTTATACCGCTTTTAATAAACAAGCATTGTCCCATTCAAGCGTGCCAAGGTGAAGGGCGAACCGACCCCCGGTTTAGAGTTCCAAAGCCATGCATCCAACCTCAACCTACTGACACTGACCCGTGAATCATGCGCATTGAACGGATCGACGCTCTGACTGATATTCTCGCCGCCGAGTGGAACGCCCTGGTTCCCGACCGCAATCCGTTTCTCAGCCATGAGTTCCTCAGCGCGCTGGAACGCCATCACTGCGTCGGCGAGCGTACCGGCTGGTTACCATGGCACATCATCTGCCGAGACGAGCAGGGGTTATTGCTGGGTGCTGCGCCGCTGTATCTAAAATTCAACTCCTACGGCGAGTTCGTGTTTGACTGGGGCTGGGCGGAAGCCTACCGACGGCATGGCCTGCCCTACTACCCCAAACTGGTCGGCGCCATTCCCTATACCCCGGCCACCAGTCCCCGCTTATTGCTGGCCCCCGATCAACCGCATCCCGAAACCACGGCGCGGGCCATGGTGGACTATGTGCTGGAACAATCTCACCGCCAGCGCTGGTCCTCGATCCATTGGCTATTTCCGACCCTGACTGAGACCGGCCTGTTGCAAAATAAAGGCTTCCTGTCTCGAATCGGCTGCCAGTTCCATTGGCACAATCGCGACTACCGGGATTTTCAGGACTTTCTTGATACGCTCACCGCCAAGCGGCGCAAGAACATCAACCGCGAACGCCGACTGGTGCGCGAAGCCGGGCTGGAATTGCAGATTTTGAGCGGGCGAGAACTCAGCGAGGCGCAATGGCCCATCGTGTACGAATTCTACCGCTCCACCTTTGAACGCTTGGGCGGGATGCCCACGCTCACTCTTCCCTTCTTTCAGGACATTGCCGAAACGTTGAGTGAGCAGTTGATGCTGGTTCTAGCCTTCGACCAAGGTCGCGAGGTCGCTGGCGCAATCAGTTTTCGCAGCGCCAGCACCCTCTACGGACGACATTGGGGCTGTCGGGCCGATCATGACAGCCTGCATTTTGAAGCCTGCTATTATCAGGGTTTGGACTATTGCATCCAGCAGGGCTTGCAGCGCTTTGAGCCGGGCGCGCAGGGCGAACATAAAATTTACCGGGGCTTTCTGCCAACCCTCACCCACTCGGCCCACTGGATCGCCCATCCCGGTTTCCGCCAGGTAATCACTGATTTCCTCGACCGTGAAACGCCCGCAGTCCGGCAATATGCACAAGAACTGCTGCAACATTCACCCTACCGGGACGAGGTAACTCCCGATGCATCTGCCATGGCTAGATCCGCGTGACGACAGTCAGCCGTTTCCCCCGCATGAACGCGCTCTAACCGAACCCGATGGTCTGCTGGCCGCCGGCGGCAACTTGTCGCCACGCCGGCTGCTGCGCGCCTACCGCATCGGTATCTTCCCGTGGTATTCGCCAGGCCAACCGATCCTGTGGTGGTCACCGGATCCGCGCCTGGTGCTGTTCCCGGAATCGGTCAATCTCTCGCGCAGCCTGCGCAAGACCTTAAAAAAAGGGCTATTCACGGTGACCGCCGATACGGCCTTCGCTGCGGTTATTGCTGCCTGTGCCGCGCCGCGTGGTGAAGATTCTGGAACCTGGATCACCGCAGAGATGAATCGAGCCTATGTCAGGCTGCATCAGCTCGGTCACTCCCATTCCATCGAAACCTGGTATGAGGGCGAATTGGTGGGCGGCTTGTACGGGGTTGCCGTAGGTCGGGTGTTCTATGGCGAATCCATGTTCTGCATTATGAGCGACGCTTCCAAAGTGGCGCTGGCCGCGCTGGCCGCGCAATTGTGGCGCTGGCAATTCACCCTAATTGACTGCCAAGTGCATACCGAGCATCTGACCCGGATGGGCGCGGTGGAAATTCCCCGCGCTACCTTTCTCCAGTTGCTGGAACGCTATTGTATCCTGCCGGGCCGGGATGGATTCTGGCGTCTCGACGATGATCTGGTTACCGACCTGCTAACTCCCGCCACGCTACCATGAGCAATCCCCGCGATTCGCTGTACGATTTGCGCATGTTCCTGACCACTGAATATCCATGCAGTTATCTGCCGGGCCGGCGGGCGCGTAATCTGGTCGCTGACCCAGCCGTGACCGATAGCCGGATTTACACCCAACTGGCCGATTTGGGATTCCGGCGCAGTGGCGACCATGTTTATCGGCCGCACTGCCGAAGTTGCATGGCGTGCCGGTCGCTGCGAATCCCAGCAGAGCGGTTTCGCCCGAACCGTTCACAGCGGCGGATCTGGACTCGCAATCAGGATGTGCAGACCCGGATGACTGAAGCGGAGTTCCAGGACGAACACTTTGACTTGTTCGCCCGTTACATCCGGGTCCGGCATTCCGGCGGCGGCATGGATCCGGCCAGCCCGGACAGTTATTGGTCGTTCATCACCTCGCGCTGGTGCCCGACTTGGCTGTGTGAATTTCGCCGCGACCAGCAATTGCTGGCAGTCGCCGTCGTGGATCGCTTGGATGACGGGTTGTCAGCGGTCTACACCTTTTTCGACCCATTCCAGAATGAGCGCGGTTTAGGCACCTTCGCGATCCTGTGGCAGATTGCCGAAGCGCAGCGATTGGGACTGAAATGGGTATATCTGGGCTATTGGGTCGAACACTGCGACAAGATGGCGTATAAGGCTCGTTTCACTCCGCACGAAGTATTCGTCGCGGAACGCTGGGGCTGGGTATGCTCTTCCTCATCAGGATTTTCGCTTTCCGTCATTCCCGCGTCAGCGGGAATCCAGTAACCCACTGAAAAGACTGATGAGGAAATGCGGCTTGGCCCGTATCAATAAATCCTTTCCACAGATCAGAGCAGAAGCCTTCAATCCCCTCACACCCATCAGTCCCCGGGTTCTTGGAGCCTGTGTGCCGCTTCATGGAACTCCTCGACGGGCTAACTTTTTTCCAGCTTCAGCCTTTGCGCAAAATCACTGTGCGTTAACTCATACAGCACATCCAGCAATGCCACCTGCAAACTCCCCGGCCCCCGCGCCTGCGCCGCCGCCAATTCCCCTGCCACACCGAATACCGCCAGCGCTGCCGTCGTCGCCGTAAATGCATCCGGCGTCACCGCCAAAAGTGCCCCAATCACGGCAGTTGCTGAACAGCCCAGTCCAGTGACTCGCGTCATCAGCGGATGGCCGTTCTCAATTGCGACCACCCGTGCCCCGTCGGTCACATAATCCACCGCTCCGGTCACCGCAACTACTGATCCGGTATCTATCGCCAACAACCGCGCCGCGCCCAGCGCTGTTTCTGAACCCTGAGTGCTGTCCACTCCTCTGCCCTGCCCAGCGTGTTGTGCCAACGTCAGAATCTCCGACCCATTGCCACGGATGACGCTCGGCCCCAATCGCGTCAAAGCCCTCGCTGCAGCCAGTCGGTACGGCGTTGCGCCCGCGCCTACCGGATCGAGAATCCACGGTATGCCCGCAGTACCCGCCCGCATCGCCGCCAGCTTGCTGGCCGCAATCTGTTGTGAATCCAGCGTACCAATGTTGACGACCAGCGCCTGGCTCATCGCAACAAAATCCTCAACCTCGTCCAGCGAATGCACCATCGCCGGTGATGCCCCCAGCGCCAGCAGCACGTTGGCCGTGTTGTTCATCACCACGAAGTTAGTGATGTTGTGGACCAGCGGCGCCCGCTCCCGAACCGTCGCTACCAACGTCCACAACTGTTTCACGTCCAATGGCTCAATAGGCATGGTCACGTCTCAAAAATCGGATTTTCCTGCTCAGTCACTCGCACGAAGGTGGTGCGTTTGGTCAATTCCTTCAACTGTCCCGCACCAACATAGGTACAGGCCGACCGCAACCCACCTAAAACATCCTTAACCGTTTCCTCTACTGAACCTCGGTACGGTATCTCAACGGTTTTGCCTTCGGAGGCACGATATTCAGCGACTCCGCCGCTATATTTTTCCATTGCGGTACGCGAACTCATCCCGTAAAACCGTACCCGGCGCTGTCCCTCCCGCTCCAGAACCTCGCCGCCACCCTCATCGTGCCCCGCCAGCATCCCGCCGAGCATCACAAAGTCCGCTCCAGCGCCAAAAGCCTTGGCTACATCACCCGCGCAGGCGCAACCACCATCCGAGATAATCTGCCCGGACAGTCCATGCGCCGCATCGGCACACTCAATGATCGCCGACAGTTGCGGGTAGCCCACTCCGGTTTTAACCCGCGTGGTGCAGACCGAACCCGGCCCGATGCCCACTTTGACGATATCAGCGCCGGACAACAACAGCTCCTCCACCATCTCACCGGTGACCACGTTACCCGCAATAATCACTTGGTCCGGATGCCGCGCTCTAATCTCAGCCACCCGCGCCACGAAATGCTCGGAATAACCGTTCGCCACGTCCATGCAGATAAACCTGAGTTCGGGTAGGCGCTCCAGAATCTGATCCAGTTTTTCGAGATCGCCATCAAGAATGCCGGTACTCACCGCTACATGCGCCAACCCACCTTCATGGCCGTCAGCGCGCAATCCGGCCACGAAATATTCCCATTCCTCCACCGGGTAATATTTATGTACCGTCGTACACAATCCATGGCGCGCCAGCGCCTTCGCCATGGCGAAGGTGCCGACGGTATCCATATTGGCAGCCATGATCGGGATACCGGTCCAACTTCGCCCACTGTGGCGAAACCGAAAGGTTCGTTCCAGCTTCACCTGCGCCCGACTACCCAAGGTAGAACGCTTGGGCCGGATCAGCACATCCTTGAAGCCCAGTTTCAGATCGGCTTCGATGCGCATTTACACTCGTCCATACAATTCCAATAAATGCCGATAATGGCCCGCCACCTCATGGCCTACCTGATCCCAGCGGAATCGCCAACGCCAACAGCCGTCTGCAACTCCGGGCCGGTTCATCCGATGTTCACCGCCCAGCGCCAGTACATCCTGCATCGGCGTCACCGCCAGCCGCGCCACCGAGGCAAACGCCGCCCGCACCAACAACTCAGGCATTTGCTTCGGCCCACCGCCCAGATAGTCGAATACATGCGCCCGAGTGGATTCATCCAGTTCGTGGAACCAGCCCAGCGTCGTGTTGTTATCGTGGGTTCCGGTGTAAATCACTGAACTATCAAGATGATTATGCGGCAGATAGGGATTATCGGCTCCGCCGCCAAAGGCAAAGTGCAACACCTTCATCCCTGGCAAATGATGCGCGTCACGCAAAGTTTCAACTTCGGGAGTGATAATGCCCAAATCCTCGGCGACCAGTGGTAACGCGCCAAATTCCGTCTTCAAGGCTTTGAAAAGTGCGTCGCCGGGTGCCAACTGCCAGCGCCCCGCCACCGCAGTTTCAGCACTGGCGGGAATTTCCCAGTACGCCTCCAACCCCCGGAAATGATCGATTCGCAGCAGGTCAAACTGCGTCAGTTGAGTACGAATCCGTTCTTTCCACCACTGAAAACCGTCCGCCTCCATCCGCTCCCAGGCGTAATGTGGATTGCCCCATAACTGTCCAGTGGCGGAAAAATAATCCGGTGGTACCCCGGCCACCACTTCCCGCCGACCGTCGCGATCCAGCAAAAACATATCACGCTGAGCCCATACATCGGCGCTGTCGTAACCGACAAATAGTGGAATATCACCGAACATCAGGATGCCACGCTCGTTGGCATAACGCTTGAGCGCCATCCATTGCCGATCAAACAGGAACTGCTCAAACTGGCACTGCGTGATGGCCTCCACGCATTGCTGCCGCATCGAGGTCAACGCCTTCGGCTGGCGGTCGCGCTGTTCATTCGGCCAGACAAACCAGGCCCGTTGCCCGTTGGCCGCCCGGATCGCTTGATACAGAGCGTAATCGTCCAACCAGTGGCGATGCTGATGGCGAAACGCCTCAAAGGCTGCGAAATCTTTTCCACCCCGCCCTTGAAACCCCTGTCTGGCCTCACCCAGTCGCCGCCGCCGGTAGGCCCATCCGTCCTCACCCGCACCCGGTCCTCCATCCGCCCGTAACCAGCCTGCGTCAACCAGTGGCTCCAGCGCAATGAGTCGTGGATTACCGGCATGAACCGACTGGGCCGAATACGGCGATAGATCGTCATGAGTCGGTCCCAGCGGCAACGTCTGCCAAACCGTAAATCCGCATGCCGCCAGAAATTCCACGAACCGATAAGCATCCGAGCCTAGATCACCATTGCCATAGCCACCTGGCAGCGAAGTTGGATGCAACAGCAATCCCGCCCGCCGGCGGTCAAATGGCGAACCTATAGTCATGAACAATAACCTCTTGATGAGTTGAGTAATTAACAATGGGTGGATCGAGCAGAATTGAGCCGTATCAGCGAACTCGATGCAGTTCCTGACCCAGCATCTCGCGGGTAATCAGCACTACCCCTTTCTCGGTTCGATAGAAACGCCTTGCATCTTCCTGAGGATTTTCACCGACTACGGTACCGGGTGGGATGACGCAACCTCGGTCAATAATAATCTTACTGAGATGACAGTAGCGACCGATATCTACCTCAGGCAACACCACGGCATCTCGCAATTGCACGAAGGAATGCACTTGGACTCGCGGGAAAAGTAGCGAATGATTAACGTAACCACCAGAAATGATACATCCTTCTGCGATCATCGAATCCACGGCCATGCCCCGCCGTCCGTCATCATCAAATACAAACTTGGCAGGTGGCAACTGTTCCTGATAGGTCCAGATGGGCCAGTGTTCATCGTAGAGGTTTAACTCCGGATCCACACCCACCAGTTCCATATTCGATTCCCAGAATGCATCCACCGTCCCGACATCGCGCCAGTAACTCTGCGTCTTGGTCTGTACATCGCTGAACGGATAGATGACCACCCGATGTCGTCCAAGCAACCGGGGTAGCAAATCCTTGCCAAAATCATGGTGCGAATCCGGGTTCTCGGCATCCTCAATTAATTGATTGTACAGGAATTGAGTATTGAATACATAAATACCCATTGAAGCCAACACCATACCGTTCCGGCCTGGTAGCGTCTCTGGTTCTTGCGGTTTTTCCACGAACCGGATCACTTCATTGCGCTCGTTCACCGTGAGTACTCCAAACTCACGCGCCCGTTCGTGCGACACCTCAACACTGCCAACAGTGACTTCGGCCTTACTTTCTACATGGTGTGCCACCATCGGTCCATAATCCATCTTGTAAATATGATCTCCAGCCAGGATGAGTACAAACTCAGGAGCATGGCTGCGGATAATGTCCAGATTCTGATAGACGGCGTCGGCTGTTCCCTTGTACCAGGAAGTTTCGTCGATCCGTTGCTGGGCCGGCAGCAATTCAACGAACTCACCGAACTCCCCACGCAGGAAACCCCAACCACGCTGAATATGTTGAATCAGTGAGTGTGCCTTGTACTGAGTCAGCACACAGACGCGCCGGATTCCAGAATTGATACAATTAGACAGTGGAAAATCAATAATTCGGTACTTGCCACCGAACGGCGTCGCCGGTTTTGCGCGCCACAGTGTTAGTTGTTTAAGTCGGCTACCACGCCCGCCTGCCAGGATCAGGGCCAGTGTTTCCCGGGTTAGGCGACTAACGAAACGTGAGGTGATGGCGGCGCTCATGCGTTTAATGTTCCTCTCTGCTATGCTGTTTTGATTTTCAGGATCTAAGAAACAGGCCGCTTGGCGGGCAAGGTGCCAAGGATGCAGTAACGGCAAGCGATGAACGGATGTTTGGCACCTCCACCTTTATATTAGTTGGTTTTCAAAGGTAGTTTTCGCCATTCGTAGCGCTTGGTTGGAAGGATGCCGAGCGGATTAGATTAATGGGATGCTCAACTTTTCCAATGACGCACTCTGATCACAATAACGATATGCAGCATCATCGACCATCCACAGACGAGCGGTTGATGATTGATGCAGCTTTGCTGAGCAAAGGAATCCATCCCGATCCCTTTGCAGTGCTGGGTCGCCATGGTCGTGGTGAGCAGGTCATGGTTCGAGCTTTTATCCCTGGCGCTCGGACAGTGAGATTGACCGATATCGATCAATCGCTGCGGCGGTTGGTGGATACCGATCTGTTTGAGTGGCGTGGTGCAGTGGGTACGCTGCCACTGCATTATCGACTGACATGGATTGACGCTATCGGTTGCGAACGGACAGATCACGATCCTTACAGCTTTTCCCCACAGATCAGCTTGTATGATTTGCACCTCTTTAATGAAGGTCGTCATCTGCACGTTTATCGGGTGTTAGGGGCACATCCGCGTGTAGTAGACGGTATTGTCGGCGTCCTTTTCGCCGTCTGGGCTCCGAATGCGGCTCAAGTCAGCGTGGTGGGCGATTTTAACGGATGGTGCGGTCCGCGCCATCCGTTGCGGCGGCGAGGGGGAGTCTGGGAACTCTTCGTCCCTAGCATCAGCATAGGTACCCGCTACCAGTATGAGATTTGTGTCCAGGGATCTGGCGAATGGCTGCGTAAGAGCGATCCTTACGGTAGCGGCTTCGAACGGCGACCAGCGACTGCTAATCTCATCGTTAATCATATCCCCTATCCATGGCGTGATGAGACTTGGATGACGCGGCGGCGACGGCGGAAATGGGAACAGACACCGTTGGCAATTTATGAAGTCCACCTTGGTTCCTGGCAGCGGGATTATCAGGGTCATTATTTGAACTATCAGGAATTAGCCCAACGTTTGGTCGCTTACGCCGGGTCTTTGGGCTTCACCCATATCGAACTAATGCCGGTGACTGAACATCCACTGGATGCGTCTTGGGGCTATCAGCCGACCGGGTATTTTGCTCCTACCAGTCGCCATGGTGATGTGAACGATTTTCGCTGGTTCGTGGATTATTGTCATCAGGCCGGTCTCGGTGTAATCCTGGATTGGGTGCCTGGACACTTTCCCAAGGATCCTCATGGTCTGGCTCAATTTGATGGCACCTATCTTTACGAACACGAAGATCCAACTCGACGTGAGCAGCGTGGATGGGGCACATTGGCATTTAACTATGGTCGTACTCAGGTTAAAAATTTTTTGCTGGCCAGCGCTTGCTTTTGGCTTGAAGAATGTCACTTGGATGGATTACGGGTTGATGCCGTCGCTTCTATGCTCTATCTGGACTATTCCCGTGAATCAAATGAGTGGGCACCTAATCCTTTTGGTGGTAATGAGAATCTGGAAGCGATTGCTTTTTTACGAGAACTGAATGATGTCATTCACCGCCGTTATCCTGGCGTATCAATGATTGCTGAGGAGTCCACTGCTTGGCCACTGGTGACGCGCCCTTCCTGGATGGGTGGGCTGGGTTTTAGTATGAAATGGAACATGGGATGGATGCATGATACCTTGGAATATATAGCTAACGATCCAGCTCTGCGTCGCCGCCATCATGATTTGCTCACTTTTGGTTTGCTATATGCTTTTACTGAAAATTTTATGTTGCCTCTATCCCATGATGAGGTGGTGCATGGTAAGGGTTCCCTACTTTCCAGAATGCCAGGAGATCGCCGACAGCGTTTCGCAAATATACGGTTGCTCTATGTGTATATGTGGACTTATCCAGGTAAAAAAATTCTATTTATGGGTAACGAATTTGCTCAGGAACAGGAATGGGATCATGCAAGTATCTTAGATTGGGATTTGTTAAATCAAATGGAGCATCATGGAATTCAGGCACTAATTCGTGATCTTAACTGTTTGTACCGCGTTACGCCGGGTTTGCATGGATGTGAGTTCGCTCAGGAAGGTTTTGAATGGCTGGATTGTCATGATGCAACTCATTCAATTATGGCTTATCTTCGTCGGGGTGATGATAACAAGCCAGTTGTTGTTGTTTTTAATTTTGCGGCGGTAGCACGATTAGGTTATCGGGTAGGCGTTCCGAATCCAGGAAATTATTGCCAACTTTTGAATTCTGATTATTGGGCTTATGGCAGTGGTAACCATGGTGCTGATAGTAGGAATATACTTGCTGATCAAATGATTCACATGGGGCATCCTTACTCATTGCTGCTGGATTTGCCACCACTGACTGCAGTAGTGATCGCCTTACTGGAACCGAATGGAGATGATTTTTCTTGAAGTTACAACAGCTACGTTATCTTACTGCGATTGTTCGGAATAATCTGAATATTTCTTCAGCGGCTGAGAGTTTGTATACTTCTCAGCCAGGAATTAGTAAGCAATTGCGCCTGCTTGAGGAAGAGCTGGGGGTTGAGTTATTTGGTCGTAACGGCAAACATCTCACTGAGGTCACTCCGATTGGCCGACAGATCATTACTAAGGCTGAAAGTATCCTGCGTGAGGTGAATAATATCCAGATATTAGCTGAAGAGTATCGTGATGATCGGCGTGGTAGCTTATCTATTGCTACGACCCATACTCAGGCTCGTTATGCATTACCACCAGTGATTAAAATTTTTCGGGAGCGTTATCCAGCAGTTACTTTACAAATTCACCAAGGTTCTCCAGCACAGATTGCTGATCTAGTGCAGTCGGGTGAAGTAGATTTCGCGATTGCTACTGAGTCTTTGGAGCTATTTGAAGATTTAGTAATGATGCCCTGCTATGTTTGGCAGCGCTGTGTGCTAGTACCATCTGGACACCCGTTGGCTGATATTGATCGTTTGACGCTGCATGATGTTGCTCAATATCCGCTGGTCACCTATGTATTTGGTTTTACTGGACGATCACAACTGGATGAAACTTTTCGTAACGCTCAACTTAAGCCCACTGTGGCTTTTACTGCCACTGATGCGGATGTCATTAAAACTTATGTGCGTTTGGGAATGGGTGTAGGTATTATTGCACGGATGGCATATGACTCTCGGCAGGATCAGGATCTGATTCAGTTGGATGCCAGTCACCTGTTTTCTACTAACATAACAAAAATAGGGTTTAGGCGCGGTATGTTTCTGCGATTTTATATGTATGATTTTATAGAGTTATTTGCTCCTCATTTGACTCGGGATCGGGTGCGGATGATGGAACATCTCCAGACATCTGAGGAAATTGGTGTGTTGCTTGAATCTATGGAGTTACCTGTTTTCTAGCAACTGATGTGGTTTTATTTTTTGCTAATTTAGCAACCATGACGACATAATAAAATTTTGCTTTCCGTCATTCCCGCGTCAGCGGGAGTTCAATCACTCGTTAAAAAGACTGGATCTCTATTTTTACCGATATGACGACACATGGTTTATTAGCGAAAGTCCTATGTAAATATGGTGTTCTTAGATAATTTACAGGTTGAATTAAGTGACAACTCGACACGTTACAAATATCCATGACTGATTTAGGATTGCTCCAGGAGAGTCGCATGCAGTCTTTACCCGTTGCTGCTCGGATTGATCTATTATCCAGTTTTGAAGCCGTGCTTGCGCAAGTAGATAAGTTCTGCGCTAAAGCACGTCAAGATACTGCATTACCGGCTTGGGTTTCGCGTACTGAAGCAGAACTGACTGAAAATCTCGATATGCGTTTTAAGGCAATTCAAGTTTATCGCGCACTCTGGTATGAAAATAGCCAAGATGGGCGAGAGACACTGACTTGTCCAGGGATTGTTGGCGCTAGTTCAGATACCTTAGCGGCTGCCCATGCCTGTAATAGAGCTAAGGATGACTTTAAAACGGCTGTACTGACGATAAAAGCTCTGGGTCAGGTTGAAACCAAGGAGGCAATGGTTGACTTGCACCGGCGTTGGGAAATTGTAGCAGCGGCAATGCGACGCATGGGAGCTGCTCGCTTGAATCTTAAACAGGCCTACCGCCATATTCCACTCCTTGAGCGATGCCCGATCAAGATTGGTTTTACTTGGTCCAAACAAGGCCGTGTGATTCAGCGTACCAGTGTAGCTGCTGCTCGACGCTTGCTGGAACAGCGGGCTGAAACACCGCAGATTCGATTGGAAATGCAGCGTTTAGCCGAAATCAGCGCTGATGAGTTGCTAGCGCGTGTTCGCAGTGTTTGTCCACATTTACGCGCTAATATCGTTTTTGCTGATTCGGAAAATTCCGGGAGGGTATCACGTCGACTAATGCAGGCTCCCCTGCCGATTCTGGTGCCACTCCAGGCTAATGAGCAATTGCCTGATTTTGTAGCAGTGGCATCGGAGCCACCGGCGAGTCCTCGCCTGCGACGGGCAGATGTACGGATTGAGGATGAACTTTTTTTACCTTCGATTCGAATGCATCGCTATCGTGATTTTTGTCGGTCTAATAATTCCATACCAATGTGATGAGATAAAAACCGAGATTTTGAGTACGTTGAGGAATCGGGCGCAGTGGGATCCACTTCAAACATCAATCAACCGTCGCGAAAATATCCTAAGATAATAATCGGTCCAAGCACCTTTATTAGGTTCTCAGAACTCTTTTGCCCACAACCTTCCTTCGCCATGCCAGCGGCTACTGGTATCCATATTTTTTAACTGGTTACTTGGATTCTAGCTTTCGCTGGAATGATGGAGAGCGAAAGCCTTATTTCTTTTATCCGAACTTATCAGGAGACTCCCTTATGTCAGCGCGCACTCGCGTATGGCCCGGCATTCCATATCCCCTCGGCGCCACATGGGACGGCAAGGGCGTCAATTTCGCCCTCTTTTCCGCCCACGCTGAAAAGGTCGAGTTATGCCTATTCGATTCATCGGGCCAGCGCGAAATTGAACGCTTGGTGCTGGCCGAGAATACCGACCAGATATGGCATGGTTATGTGCCAGGCTTGTGGCCGGGCGCCTTGTATGGCTATCGGGTCTCTGGACCCTACGAACCGCAGATTGGTCATCGTTTCAATCACCATAAATTGCTGCTTGATCCCTATGCTAAGCAATTCTATGGTTCACTGCACCTGCGCGACGAACACTGTGGTTACCAAGTCGGTCACCGCGACGCCGACTTGTCTTTCGATACTCGCGACAGTGCTCGCGATATGCTGAAATGCGTCGTGGTAGACACTCGCTATAACTGGGAAGGGGATCGTTCGCCCGATGGACCTTGGTCACGAACACTGATTTATGAAACCCACGTTCGCGGCTTCACCATCCGCCATGAAGGCGTACCCCACCATTTGCGCGGCACTTTCGCCGGCCTTGCCCACCCCGAAGTAATCAAATATCTTCAGTCTCTCGGCATCACTGCGATAGAACTGATGCCGGTTCACGCCTTCGTGGATGACCGGTTTCTGACCGACCGTGGGCTACGTAATTACTGGGGTTACAATACCCTTTGCTTTTTTGCCCCAGAAACCCGTTACCTGAGCGGGGGAGACTTGGTCGAGTTTAAGACCATGGTCAAGCGGTTGCATGATGCCGGCATTGAGGTCTTGCTGGACGTGGTTTACAACCACACCGCCGAAGGTGATCAGATGGGACCCACTCTGAGCTTCAAAGGCATCGATAACGCCTCTTATTACCGGCTGCTGCCCCATGACCGTCGTCACTACATCAATGACACCGGTTGCGGCAATACTCTTAATCTGATGCATCCTCGAGTATTGCAGATGGTGATGGACAGCTTGCGCTACTGGGTCAACGAAATGCATGTGGACGGCTTTCGATTCGATCTGGCAGTCACTCTGGGCCGTGAAGAATATGGTTATGACCGTGCCGGCGGTTTTTTCGATGCCATTCGCCAAGACCCAGCCATGTCACGGGTTAAGGTTATTGCTGAACCGTGGGACATCGGTCCCGGTGGCTATCAACTTGGTAGCTTTCCAGCCGGCACCACCGAATGGAACGACCGCTTCCGTGATACGGTACGCCGATTCTGGCGGGGCGATGACGGCATGCTGTCTAAACTGGCACCCAACCTGCTTGCATCCAGTGATTTGTTCGAACACGACTGTCGGAGACCCTGGGCCACGGTCAACTACATCGCCAGCCACGATGGCTTCACATTGGCCGACCTGGTCAGCTACAACGAGCGCCACAACGAGGCCAACGGCGAGCAAAATCGCGATGGACATCCCTCCAACTTCAGCAACAACCACGGCGTTGAAGGGCTGACTACTGATCCCGGTATCCGGCAAATCCGCCTGCGTCAACGCCGTAACATGCTGGCGACCGTGCTGCTGGCGCAAGGCACCCCGATGTTGTTAGCCGGTGACGAGTTCGGCCGCAGCCAGCAGGGTAATAACAATGCCTATTGTCAGGATAACGAAATCAACTGGTTGAATTGGGACAACCCAACACCTGATGAGCGGGAATTCCTGGACTTTGTCCGCCGACTGATCAATCTGCGCCGGGATCATCCGGTACTGCGGCGACCGCGCTTCATGCATGGCTTGCAGGCCTCGAAAACCACTGGATTGCGCGACGTTGATTGGATTAGCCCTGGCGGCAGCACGATGAGCGACTACCACTGGCAGGAACCTAAAGCCCGCTGCTTCGGCCTTCTGCTGGCGGGTGACGCCGGCGAACACTTCACTGCCGACGGCTACCCGGAAACCGATGATGCACTGCTGATTATTTTCAACGCCGGTCCGGCCACTACTCCGTTTCGGATGCCTTCCGTTCGCGGCGCCGGCCACTGGCGTTGCTTGCTTGACACCACCCAACCGCAGTTAGCATCCGGCGAGTTGCTGCTGGACAACGGCGGCGAATTCCAGATGGAGTCCTGGGCGGTGACCGTGTTTGCCCTGGTGATGACGGATACCGACTGAATCGTGGGTTATCCGACAAAATGGCTATATAAATATCATTAAACATTCTTTTTGATTATTTAGCCTGCCCTCTATAGTCACCGGTCACCCGGCCACGTTGATTCTGCGCCGGGTGTTTTTTATCGTCATTGATCCTATGGAGTCTTCATCGTGTACGCACCCCCGCCCTATTTTTCATCCGTACCTGCGATACCCATCCCGATCTCGGATCGTAGGGGGCAGTGGGGATGATGTTCCGGTTTCGCCAGCCGAGTGTTCTGCCGGGTTTCGGCCTGACCCTTGGTTTCACCCTTGGCTATCTCGGATTGATCGTCCTCATCCCGCTGGCGATGGCTTTTACCCAAGCCTTTCATCTGAGCTGGGATCAGTTCTGGCATACCGTGACCGCACCCCGGGTTTTGGCTTCCTATCGTCTGACTTTCGGCGCCGCTTTCCTGGCTGCTGTCATCAATACCGGCTTTGGTTTCATCATCGCCTGGGTACTGGTTCGCTATCCGTTCCCCGGCAAGCGTCTAGTGGACGCGCTGGTAGACCTGCCGTTCGCCTTGCCCACTGCGGTAGCTGGCATCACCCTGGCCGCGATCTATTCCAGCAACGGCTGGATCGGCCATGCCCTTAAGCCACTGGGAATTAAAATCGCCTTTACTCCGCTAGGAGTGATCGTAGCGTTAGTGTTTATCAGTCTGCCGTTCGTGGTGCGCACCGTACAACCGGTGCTGGAAGATCTGGAGGCTGAGGTCGAGGAAGCTGCGGCCAGCTTGGGTGCAGATCGCTGGCAAATTTTCTGGCGGGTCATCTTTCCAGCGGTCCGTCCTGCCCTGTTGACCGGTTTTACCCTGGCTTTCGCTCGCGCTATCGGCGAGTACGGCTCGGTCATCTTCATTGCCGGCAATCTGCCGATGATATCGGAAATTACGCCTCTGCTGATCGTCAGCAAGCTGGAGCAGTACGACTATAGCGGCGCAGCAGCCGTCTCGGTGGTCATGCTGGTAATCTCCTTCATGCTACTGCTCGTGATCAACTTGCTCCAACGCTGGAGTCGAATCCGGAACGGCTGGGAGGCGGTCACATGAACTCTTCTCTGCAACCCAGTCCAGTTTCCGTCACCAATAGCGAGCCGCCACTGATTCGTCGGCTGCTGCTGGCAGTGGCGCTGATCTTTCTCACCCTGTTCTTGTTTATACCGCTGGCTGCTGTGTTCTATGAGGCGCTTCGCAAAGGACTGGGGGTTTATCTAGCCGCAATTACTGACCCTTATGCCCTGGACGCAATTCGCTTAACTCTGCTTAGCGCAGCCATTGCCGTACCGCTGAATATTGTGTTTGGCGTCGCTGCCGCTTGGGCGATTGCCAAATTTGAATTCTATGGCAAGAGTGTCTTGATCACTTTGATTGATTTGCCTTTTGCTGTCTCACCGGTGATCGCCGGCCTGATTTATGTACTGCTGTTCGGTGCGCAAGGCTGGCTGGGACCGTGGCTGGCAGCTCACGACATTAAGATCATTTTTGCCGTGCCCGGTATTGTCCTCGCTACCGTGTTCGTAACTGTGCCATTTATCGCTCGTGAGTTGATCCCGCTGATGCAGGCCCAAGGTACCGAGGAGGAAGAGGCTGCGATGGTGCTTGGCGCCAGTGGCTGGCTGACCTTCTGGCGTATCACCCTACCCAACATTAAATGGGGCTTGCTGTACGGTGTGGTGCTCTGCACTGCCCGTGCTATGGGTGAGTTTGGTGCAGTATCAGTGGTATCAGGGCATATTCGCGGCTTGACGAATACCCTGCCTTTACATATAGAAATTTTGTATAACGAATACCAGTTTGCTGCGGCCTTCGCTTGTGCCTCGCTGCTGACGCTATTGGCGCTGGTTATGCTGGCGCTTAAGGCTCTGATTGAGCGCTATACCCTCAAGCAACGCTGGATCGTGACTTTGGAAGAAACTAAATGAGTATTGAAATTCAAGGATTGCATAAGCGCTTCGGCCATTTTGTAGCTCTCGACGGGATTGATCTTACTATCCCAGCGGGTCAGTTGGTTGCTCTACTTGGACCGTCCGGCTGTGGAAAAACGACGTTGCTGCGAATTATCGCTGGGCTGGAAATGGCGGACTGCGGCCAAATTTTATTCAACGGCGAGGACGCCAGCCGTCGGCAGGTCCAGGATCGTCAGGTGGGTTTCGTATTCCAGCACTACGCGCTATTTCAGCATATGAGCGTGTTTGAGAACGTCGCCTTTGGCCTGCGGGTCCGGCCACGCGCCCGCCGTCCGAGTGATGCACAGATTCGCGACAAAGTTCATGCCCTGCTGGAGCTGGTGCAACTGAGCTGGGTGGCAAATCGTTATCCCAGTCAGTTATCCGGTGGACAGCGCCAGCGCATCGCCTTGGCGCGAGCATTGGCGGTCGAGCCTCAAGTATTACTGCTCGATGAGCCGTTCGGTGCCCTCGATACCAAGGTACGTAAAGAACTACGCCGCTGGCTGCGCCGACTGCATGATGATTTACATATTACCAGTGTATTTGTCACTCATGATCAGGAGGAGGCGTTAGAAGTAGCCGACCAGATCGTGGTGATGAATCGCGGTCATATTGAACAGGTGGGTTCACCACAGGAAGTCTACGACGCGCCGGCAACACCCTTCGTCTATCAATTCCTGGGCAATATCAATCTGTTTCACAGCCGGGTTCATGCGGGTTGGGTCAAGGTAGGGGGGCTACGAGTTCAGGTTCCCGAGCATGATGCTGCTGAACATGCCCCTGCGATGGCCTACGTTCGGCCCCATGATATTGATGTACTGCGTGAACCTGAAGACGGCGATACCACCCTTGCCGCTACCATTAGTCGAGTTTCTTCACTGGGTTCATTGGTACGGCTGGAATTGATCCAAGCGCCGAGCGGTGAAATCGCTGAGGTAGAAATGACCCGCGAGCGCTACGCTGCTGATCCGTTGCAAGTAGGCGACTTGGTGTTTGTTAAGCCGCGTCAATTGCGGGTTTTTCTGTATAACGATCCAAAAGTCGAATCACCGATGCACTGGAGCGGGGATGGTGATGGTATTTGAATGTTGGCTTAGTCATTTCCTAAATTTTGATGATGGTATAAAAGACTTAAAACGGCTGATGGTTCCCACCAAAGCGCAAAACACTCCTGTCAGCAGTCAGCGCTCATCCCCGGCGGTCTGCGCTGCGGAATCGCTAACGCTGGGTAAATTCTCATTGCCAACGGTCCGAATCATAAAATACGTCGGTAATGCATTTTTATCCGTGAGTTGGAACGCTGCGGAATAGGATCGCACTTCACCCATGCCAAGGCTGGCGGCTTTTAATGCCCCTGGGCTTGCGGTACCAATCTCGGTACTACCGACCTGAATGCCCAGTTCATTAAACAGAAAAAGCTGAATTTCCGGCCATAGCAGCGCACGGGTATTGTTCTGCACCACCAGCTTGTATTCATAATTCTGAACACCGCGATTGACGACCTTGGTAAACGAGATATTCTTCAAATGACCCTCGTCCAAAGGCAGTACCTGGTCATATTCCAGCTTGCGCAAATGCGGCAGCTTGCCACGAATTAATTCATCCAGGTCTTGTCGCAACTGTCGTAATTCAGGCATAGCTTGACGTAATTCTTCCTGGCTTTTAGCTAACTCACTCCGCAATATCTGGTTTTGGCGGCTTAGATCATAGGTCTGCGTTCCCAACAGCAGCGCTGTGAAAAAATCCACCAGAATCATCACTACCACAAGACCTAACAGTAACTTGTTGCGTCGGCTCCACTCGCGGGTGCGCCGACTGGTATGTTGGGATCGCTCCCGATCCAACGGTGCCATATCAAACTTCGTATTGGCGGAAAAACGCGACGGCTGACTACTTCGGTAATGACTACTCATTGGATTTTTACCTAAAAACTACGGCAAACAAGCGATTATCCTATCCGTTCGGTCCAAACCCTTATTCCCAATCGCCCCACTCGTCATCGGAATCGACATCACTGCTTTCGGGGTGCAGCAATAACACTCGATCCGGCACAAACTCAGCCAGCTTATGGGCGATCTCACGGGGCGCCAGTGCAAAATCAAATTCGCGACGATCCCCTCGCACAATAGCCAGCCGCCCCATCGCCAGCGCCTTGCGTTGCGGTGATGTCACCCGAATCGTGCGAATCCGGTTGCCGTCCTGAAAGTTATAGGCAATCTCCGCCGCTGGATCATTGATGCGATGCGCTTCAATCAACTGGTAAGCGCGGGCGATGTGTTCCCGGCGCTGTTTTTCAGCCTCACGCGCCAAATTTAATTGCCGATCCTGTTCGCGTTTATGAGCGGCATCCGCTTCAGCTTGCTGCCGCGCTTGTGTCCGCTGCGCTTCCTCTTCGGGAGTCAGCGCCTTGCCTTTTTTGCGCTGGTAATCGTGCTTGCGTCCATCAGAGTCCAGTTTTTTAGCCTTATCCGACGATACCAAACCTGCTCTCAGCAATTCATCACGCAGCGACATCAGCCACATCTCCTCGCTCTCGCCAAATTTACCACGACTCAGTACAGAATCCGGGTCCGAATCGTACCGGCGATTTCATCCAATCGCTTTTTCAATTGCAGCGTCTCGGCACGCTCGTGGCTATCTACATCAATCACCACATAACCGATTTTAGCGTTAGTTTGCAGATATTGCCCGGCGATGTTGATTTGCTGCTCAGAGAAGATGGCGTTGATCCGGGACAAGACACCGGGCTGATTACGGTGAATATGCAGCAGCCGATGCTTGCCGGGATGTTCCGGCAAGGTAACTTCCGGGAAATTGACCGAACTGACGGTCGAACCGTTGTTGCTGTATTTAATCAGCTTGCTGGCGACTTCAAGACCGATGTTCTGCTGCGCTTCCTCGGTACTGCCACCGACGTGAGGGGTCAGCAGCACGTTGTCAAAGCGGCGCAGTGGCGATACAAATTCCTCGTCGTTAGCCTTTGGCTCCTCCGGGAACACATCGAGCGCTGCCCCGGAGAGGTGCTTGGATTCCAGCACTTGCACCAGTGCGTTGACATCTACCACGGTACCGCGCGCGGCATTGATCAAGCTGGCACCCGGTTTCATCCTTGCCAGTTGTGCCGCACCGATCATCTGATAGGTCTGCGGCGTCTCCGGCACATGCAGGGTCACCACGTCGGCCACCTCCAGCAGCACGTCCAGTGACGGCAACGGTTGTGCATTACCCAGCGCCAGCTTGGTTTCAATATCGTAAAACACCACTCGCATCCCCAGCGCCTCTGCCAGCAAACCGGTCTGGGTACCAATATGGCCGTAACCCACGATACCGAGGCACTTGCCACGCGCTTCATGGGAACCGGTGGCGGTCTTCACCCAGCCACCGCGATGCGCCACCGAGCTGCGCTGAGGAATCCCGCGCAACAGCAGGATGATTTCGGCCAGCACCAGTTCCGCCACGCTACGAGTGTTGGAAAACGGCGCGTTGAACACCGGAATACCGTGTTCCTGAGCGGCGTCGAGATCGACCTGATTGGTACCGATACAGAAACAGCCGATCCCCATCAGACGAGGGGCTTGTTCGAGAATCCGGGCGGTCAACTGGGTCGCGGAACGGATGCCAACCACATAGGCGTCGCTGATCGCTTCCAGCAGTTGCGGTTCCGGCAAAGCCTTCTGCTGGTATTCGATATTGGTATAACCATCCGCCTGGAACGCTTCTACCGCGCTGGCATGGAGACCCTCCAGCAACAGAATCTTGATCTTGCTTTTATCGAGTGAAGTTTTGCTCATCAGTGCGCCAGCCTCGCCAGTGGTAGAATGCCGCCGAAAATAATCCCTATAGCCGGGGCTGGCAACCTTCACTAACCCCTTTTTTTAATCGAGGCGACCCTCCATGCACACCCCGAATGAATCCGCCGCCCTGCTCGACGGCATCCGCGTCTTCATCGAACCCGCTCATGTGCGTAGCGACCCGGACAGTTGTTTGAACTACGGTCGCGACTGGACCCGGCTGTATACGCCGAATCCGCTGGCGGTGGTGCTACCCGGCACTGTTGAACAGGTGCAACAACTGGTGCGCTACGCTAATGAACACCGACTGGCGCTGGTGCCGTCGGGTGGACGTACCGGCTTGAGCGGTGCAGCGGTGGCCTGTCGGGGCGAGCTGGTGGTCTCGCTAGAACGCATGAGCCGGATTCTGGATTTCGACCCGACCGACCGCAGCGTGACCTGTCAGGCCGGTGTCGTCACCGAAGCAGTGCAAAATTTCGCCCGTGATCATGGCCTGTACTATCCGGTAGATTTCGCCTCACGCGGTTCCAGCCAGATCGGCGGCAACATTGCCACCAATGCTGGTGGCATCAAGGTCATCCGCTATGGTCTGACCCGCGACTGGGTGACCGGGCTGAAAGTAGTGACCGGGTGCGGCGATCTACTCGATCTCAATCGGGGCCTAATCAAGAATGCCAGCGGCTATGATTTGCGGCATCTATTCATCGGCAGCGAGGGTACGCTGGGCATCATCGTCGAGGCGACCCTGAAGCTGACCCGACCCTTGCGCGAGCCGAGTGTGATGGTGCTGGGAGTACCGGATTTAGATAGCGTGATGTCGCTCTATCACATTCTCCGTAATAAGCTGGAACTCAGCGCCTTTGAGTTCTTCTCGGAAAGAGCCTTACGCCATGTGCTGAAAAAAGGTCTGCATCGCCCATTTGATACCGAAACGCCCTACTACGTACTGGTCGAGTTTGAAAATCCAGAGCAACTGCATACCGATACTGCGCTGGCACTGTTTGAACATTGCGCTGAACAGGGCTGGCTGGCCGATGGCGTTATCAGTCAGAGTGAGAGTCAGGTCAAGGAATTATGGCGACTACGTGAAGATATCAGTGAATCCATCGCCGAATATCAGCCCTATAAAAATGATGTATCGGTGCGAATTTCGCGGGTTCCAGATTTTCTAGCCGAGGCGGATACACTATTGACGCAGGAATACCCGGATTTTGAGGTGCTTTGGTACGGACATATTGGTGATGGCAATCTGCACATCAACATTCTCAAACCAGTGGGCATGAACCCCACCGCCTTTGCGCAAAAGTGTGGAGCGGTGAGTGAACATCTGTTTGCGATCTTGCAGCGCCACGGCGGCAGCATCTCCGCTGAACACGGCGTCGGCCTGACCAAGAAGCCGTACTTGCATTACACCCGCGACGAGACCGAGGTGAATTATTTACGGGCGATTAAGCAAGTCTTTGACCCGAACCGGATCATGAATCCAGGAAAGATTTTTGATTGATATCGTCGGTTGGTCTCACTCAGCCTTCACTGCCCAACCGACGGTTTTATGGTCAACCGGACTTGCGAAACCTGTCGGTATGGCGATTTTGGCCAATCAGGCTATGAAGGACGTTGCCGCCGCCTGCCCCCGGTCGCCACCCTAGCCTACGCCGATACCGACCCGCGTCCTGTAGCGATCTGGCCGACCGTCAAAACCTCGGATTGGTGCGGCGAACACCAACCCAAGCACGACGCCAAGCCATAAGAATTTATTTTTTTAATTCAATTAATTACACCCTACATCTACTCCAAAAACCCGCGCCCGTTCCAACACTCCCGCCGCCCAGCGCCGATGAGTGGCCGGCTCGCAGAAGGTCCTGCAGCGTTTGAATACCGCTGCGGCATCCGGCGCCAGCACCGCCGAGGCCATCTCATAGTCGTCGCGGCAAACCCGGTACAGCGCTTCGATGACTGGAATTTGCGCCGGATGAATCGCGGTCTTGCCGATCAAGCCATACTGCAAATCGGCTTCCACCTCACGCGCTAACACCTCCGGCATATCCAGACGCTCGAATACCGGGGCACTCAAACGATACCCCGCTGGATGAAAAATACACACCAGATCGGCGATAACGCCCCGCAACGGCGTGTCATAAATCGTCGCGCCGCGCCCCCGACGGATGCCAAGCAAACCCAGTAGATCATTGCCACCAATTCGCAAACCAAGCACCTGCTCACTGAGTCCGCTGTCTTCCAACCGGTCACGCAGCAACTCCATCTTCCGGTGATCAAACACCTCAGCCGTTTCCAGGATCGGCAATAGATAGTGGCTGTGTCGGTCATCCCAGACCCGCAGCCAGTCGCTCAACGTATTCGGGCCAAACTTGGGCAGCGCAAAGCCGTGAATTCGCTCAATTCCTTCCATCCGCAATAAGCGCCGCAAGACCGCTGGACTACGCGGGCGGATAAAACGCAGTAACGGTCCCGATTTCAACTCCGGTAACAGCGCCGCTAAATGAATGAGCGCCGCTTCTAAATCCCGTTCGTGGATTGCGTCCTCGGTGCAAAAAATCACCGACCGCAATTCCGGAAACTTCGAGCTGCTGGCAACAGCCGCCAAATCGGGACGACTGGCGGGCACATACAGCGATGCTCCCAAATGGATGGCTGACAGGGCCGGTTGAGACTCCTGACATTCGGCGGTGAGATTATCCAGATCACCATGCTGCAAAGCACGGAAATCAACAGGGATGACGCTCATGATAAATCCTTAATCAGGGCGGTAGCATGAATCGGCATGGTTGAATCGATAACGATAGGCACCTGCTTTTCCCTAGCCAGCAGCCGAAGATGTTCAACATCAGGATGATCCAGATCACGCAGCAGCAATAAATCGGGCAAACGGCGCAATAAAACCCGAGTCGCTTCGGCGACACCCGGCTTGACGAAATTGCGGTCGCTAATCCGGTAATCGGCATGGATGCGCACCAGAAACTCCACCATGAGCCGCCGGCGATCCAATCGTGTACCGGGATCGTGGCGCACTTCAATCGGTTTAGCCCTGGCGAAATGCTCAGCAACCCGATCGAGAAACCAGTTGGAACGGTCATGCTGGACAAACTCCGGGTAAAACACGCAACCGTGAAAATCCTCCGGGCCAATAGCCGCATTGAGAATCGAGCGGCTGGTCAAGCCAGAAACGGTGGCATTGAGAATGCCGCTGGGAATAGCGTAATCATCGTAAGTCGCAGCCACATCAGCGACACCGCCCATATCGGACACCACATACAGCGCCTCAGTCAGTTGCTCAGGCTGGCGGGCGTTCCAATGCCGTAGCGCTTGCCGCAACTCCTCAGTAATCACCCCTTTAGCAGTCCAACCGTCCACAAAGGCCAATCCTGCCGGTTCCCGCCCTTCCTGCCGCAACATAAACGCCAGTGCATTCTCATCAATTCCCCGGTCGCGGATAATGGAAATCGAGTAATGGCGGGCATCCGCCCGACCCTGTTGCTGCAAAGCGCGAGTCAACAGCGCGCCAATCGGAGTCCCGGCGCGGGCCAGCGACACCACCGTAATTTGCCGGGGGCGCGTTGCCATCAGATGACAGGCCAGCGCCATAATCTCCGTCGCCAGTCGCCGGGCGTAACGGACGGTCAGCGCCTCGAACAGCTCCAGATAACGCAGGTCCGGTGCCCGCTCCGGCGCCAGCATCTCGCTGTAATGGCGCTGGCCGGACTGAATCAGGCGTTCCTTGGCCGCCACATCGACCGTCTCCATAGCCATCGGCTTGAGCAGAAACACGGTATCTTCGGGACGGTAGCTGCCGGAAAATGGGGTCGTCAACGGGACCCGCTCCAGGTTTCAGTCTGAATCTGACTGTCCTTGGGCACCAGAGCGAAATCGCAGGCCCGCAAAAAGGGGATATCGGTGAGGCTGTCACCAGCACCAATCGTCACAATTGGCCCGTCCCGTTCCAGTTCCGCTACCACCCGGCGCACCGCATCCTGCTTTTGCGCACCCTTGACCGTGATCGCGAGATTGTTGCCGTTGCAGTGCAACGTCAATTCCGGCGGCAGTCCGACCTTTTGCAACTGCGCCCGCACCCGCACCAGCGCCACGCCCTCATCATTGGACTTGACCGAGACATAGGTTAGCCATTCATCAACCGAATGGCTGCTCACCCGATAACCTCCCGCTGTGGCGTCAGTAGTCAAGCGGGCGGCGAGACTCCACAACAGCGGTTGCGCCGCTACCAGCAACGGGCGCACCTGGGTATACCACCAGGTCGGCAGGAATCCGTTAGGCTGGCGGATGACCGCGCCGTGATGGGTGATGCGCCAGGAGGTGAACGCAATATTCACCCGCGCCAGTGCATCATCGGTGCGGCCGGTTACCGGAATCACCGTACCCTGATCCAGCCAGAACGCCAGCAAGCGCTGCTGGGCGCGGGTCATAAATGACAGCGCCCGACCGGTGCGATCCATTGCTGCCGGTATGACCGCCTCACCGGGCGGACACTTGGGCGCGGTTTGCAGAATAGTGTCGTCGAGGTCGAGAAAAATCACGATGCGCGGCATGATTCCTCCACCGCAACCGCCAGACCGCCCAGATCGTCCGCCAGGGAATGCGCAGCCAGCATGGCGGGATGTTCGTAAACGATCACCGGCAACCGGACCGGATCGAGGTTATAGAGATAGTTGGGAATGCCATCGCCGTAGTTGTCCAGAAATTCTCGCCGACAGGCAATGGCGTCGCCAACCAGAATCGGCGACCGGGTGGTGGACTGATAACGCACGTCGTAGCCTTGTTCTTCCAGCGCCAAGGCCATCCGAAAGGGCGTATAGGCATACTCGCCAGTGCCAATGATCGCCAACGGCTGATCCTTCCTCCCCCTCGCCCTGACACTCTCCCACTGGGAAAGAGAATTCGTGCGCCAACGTCCCGCAATTAAACCGGTGCGCGCTGAATCGGTCGCTATGTCATCGTGACTACGATTCGGATGACCTATCACCCATGGCAAAACCGGCGCTGGGAATCGCGGATCAGGCTCAAATTGGAAACTACCCTCGATCAACGCCGGGAACAGCAGCGGACGTTCCAGCAGCGCCGTCAATTGCTGCTGCTGCGTGACGCTCAGCCAGTGAGTGATACAGACCAGCGCGATCTGCTCGATGCCCGGATTCAGCCGCAAACAGGCGCGGGCCAATTCCGCCAAGGTGCGTCCGGTCGAGATTTCATCATCCACCAGCACCAGGGTTCGTGCCGCCCGAAACAGCGGCTGCAACGCCGGATCGGGCAGATAGACCGCATGATCCGGGGCGTGGCTGTGGCACTCGTCGAAACCGAACGCCAGCGGGCGCGACAACCGACAGCGGGTGGTTTGCAGATACAAAATATCGTCACGCCCGGTTTGCAGCGCGGCTTCCTCGGCCACGCCGCGCCCCAACGCCGTCGCCGTTTCCGCCATCCCGATGACGAGCAGCGGCCCCGGCAAATGAGCCATTTTCTCAGCCAGGCGCCGGTGAACATCGCGCATCACCCGGGGCCGAACCGGCCAGTGCTTGCCCAACACCTTGCTGACAAACAGGTAGTGTCGCTTCGGATTCTGGCGGGTGGCGCCGGCCAGACAATCCTCCAGCGCCAGTTCCTCACGCCGGGTAGTGATCATCATCCGTCCGGCTTGAATCGGTAGGGTCAGACTTCGCATGGCCGCTCCGTCACAGACTCAGATCGTTGAGGATAGCGCGGACTCGATGACCATAGGTGTGTTCGGCCAACACTCGCCGGCGACCGGCCTCGGCCACGCTCGTCGCAACCGCCGGATCCCGGCGCAACCGCGCCACCAGCGCGTTGAGTTCATTGGTATCCCGATACACCAGAATTTCCCGGCCCGGCTCGAAACAGCGCGGTAAGTCGGGCAGATCATCGTTCAATACCAGTGCGCCGCAGGCCAGCGGCTCAAAACTGCGCTGATTCAAACCGTGTTCTACATTAGCTTCGTTACGGATGTTCAATACTGCCCGATGACGTTGATAGAGTCGGATGAGCGCGTTGCGGCTGATTTTTCGATTCTGCACCCGATGAATTCCGTCGCGCGCCAGCCCGCTCCAGTCGGTGCCAATGACGAGAGCAGGCGCATCCAGAGCGCGCACTACCGCTTCACGAAACAGGGTGCGGCTGGCAACAAACAGCAGTTCAGGATGACGCGCAGCAGTGCCGGGTGCGAACAACTCCGGGTCTACCGCCAGCGGCAAATAATGACCCGTCGTGGTGAAACCAGCGGCTTCAGCGTCATGGAAAAAGCGGGTATCGGTGAAATAGAGCCGGTCGCAACTATTGGCCCGCTCGCGGCAGTCCAGCGGAAACCGGTCACCCACCAGACCGGCAATCAGTGGGCGCCGGGCCAGTGCGTACAGCATCCGGTAATAAGCCGGCGGTACCCCAAACACGCCAGCCACCAGCACCAGATCGGGACGAAACCACGCCAGCATCCGCTCGAAGCGGGCCAGCATCCAATCAGCGCTGGCCGAGTCGCGCCCCTGCCACTTGACCCGCAGCCGCGAACCAAGGCTATCGCCGTTGATAGCAAAAACCTGGGTGGCATGGCCCAGCCGGATGCAAGCGCGATGCAGGTTTTCCAGCCATAACACCAGACTGCCGCGCTTGCCGAGTAACAGAATCCGGGCGGGTCTCCGGGCCGTCGCTGTTATCACACCACCACCGCCCGCTCGATTTTCGCCACCCGCACGCCGGCGCTCGGCCACGGAATAGCGGCCTCCTCCACCGTACCGACGAGTAATCGCAGGAGCCAATACGGCAGATTCAACCCCGCCTGACAGGCCATATCCATCCCACCCGACATGCGCGGATTCACTTCCAGAAAGCATTGCTCGCGCCGGCCATCGGGATGCAATCGCTCGCGGGTTTGCACATTGACCAATCCATGAAGGCTCAATGCGGCAATAGCATGGCGGGCGATCTCCCGTCCTTCCGGGTCGTCCTCAATCAGTTGCCAGCGGCCATGCGCGTTCGCCGGCTTGCGCCGAACCACCGCACGCACCAACCGCCCTTGATGCGCCAGGCAATCGATGGAGCGCTCATCGCCGGCCAGATATTCCATCGCCAGAAACGGACGCTGGCCGGCGGCGGCAACCAGCAGATCCGCAAACTCGGCGCTGCCCAAGGTGTAGCAATCGTTGGCTAAAAACCGGTCGAGTGGGCGCTTGCGGTCATCAATCCGGCGGAACCCAAGGCCATAGATGGAACGAACTGGCTTGACGCAGACCTGCCGCGTGCCGTTGTCGCCCAGAATCGCTAAGGCGGCGTTGAAGTCGGCGGCAGTGGTGACCGGCAGGGTTTGGGGCAGCGCTACTCCAGTGGCGGCCAGTCGAGCATTGGCGCGGGCTTTATCCTGCACCGCATCCAGCGTATCGGTATCGGGGCACGGCAAGATAAGTTGAACCCCGGCCGCCGCAAACCGGGACTGCTGGTTCAGCAACAGCGACCAGCGGCTTTGCGGCCAGACCCAGGCGAAATCCCGTTCCTGGCACAACGCCAGCAGCCACTCGATATAGGCGCCCGGTTCCGGATCATCCGGTTCGAGAACAAAGGAATCGGCCACCCGGCGCAGCGGGGTATATTCGGTGGCGTAGGCCGCGCCCAAATGAAACTCATCCGGCGCCATCACCCCATGAATCAGATCAATGGCATCACGGACGTTGGACAGGCCCCGAGTCAGCAGTAAGCGGGTCGTCAAAGCCGACCGAACCACTAAGCGCGGCTCCCGCCGATTCCGGCACCGATCCAACTCTTGAAGGCATTGCGGTTGCGGGAACTAATCACCACCTTGCCTTGCCCGGAAAAGCGCAGGACGATGCCTTCGCCACTGGTCGCGCTATTGATCAGACGACCGAGCAGCCCACTACTCTGATTGGGCACCGAAATCTGGTAGTGCAAACGGCTGTCCCACGCCACTACATGGGCGTTATCAATCACCATATCCCGGCCGGGCACGACCTCCAGAATGAAGTTGGAGCCAAAGCCGGATACCACCAACTTGCCTTGACCGGTCGCCTCGCCGACAAAAAAACCGCCGGTCTGCGCGAAAAGGGCATTACCGATGTTTTGCGCACGGGCGCGAAGATCCACCCCGCTTTCGGCGGCCAAAAATGCGCCATCGCTAATGAGGTAGCTGGTCACCCCGACCTCCAACACCTGCATCGCTCCCGGCAGCATCGGCGACAGCAGACAATCCCCGTCGCCCCGAACCGCTTCGATATGCTGCTGAAAAAAAGACTCGCCGTTGGCGAAGCGGCGCATCAGCGCACTCATCAACCCCCCGGTCATCCGCCCGGACAAATCGAGGGTGTCTTCCATCATCACCATGGCATCGGATTCACAATAAATCCGTTCGCCCTTGCGTAAGGAGACATGCAGAAAGGGATCAACATCACCCGTGATTGTGAACGCCGTCATGGTCGTCTCTCAGCGTGATTTCGCGGCTCGTCGGTCAAAGCTGAGGGCAGGAAGCGCGAAACTCCCCGCCCGCAGCCTCAAACCTTCACGCCATGCGCCCGCGCCAGCGGCCCCAGACCGCCGGCAAAGCCTTGTCCAACCGCCTTGAACTTCCAGTCGGCTCCGTTGCGGTAGACCTCGCCAAAGATCATCGCGGTTTCGGTAGACGCATCTTCACTCAGGTCATAGCGGGCGATCTCCTGGCTATTATCTTCATTAACAATACGGATGAACGCCTGACTGACTTGGCCGAAGTTCTGGCGACGCGCTTCGGCCTCGTGGATCGTCACCGCGACCACAATTTTGGCGATCTCCTCCGGCACCAGCGCCAAGCTCACCCGAATAATTTCATCGTCACCCTCGCCAGCGCCGGTGAGATTGTCACCACCATGCTCAACCGCGCCACTGGCACCTTTAGCGTTGTTATAAAACACAAAATCACTATCGTCCCGCACCTTGCCATCGCTCTTGACCAGAAACGCGCTGGCATCCAAATCGAACGCTGCGCCATCGGTGGCGCGGGTATCCCAGCCTAATCCGACCTTAATCTTGGCCAGGCCCGGCGCTTCCTTGCTCAGATTGACGTTGCCGCCTTTTTGCAGACTGATTGCCATGATGTAGCCCTCTCTATCCACGGTTGATCTTAAAAGCTCTTTGATTTTACCACGGGGAACACCCTGCAAGGTCACAGGCAGACCCAGTGGCTGTCGTCCAGACCGGTGGGTGAGCCATGCCGCCAATCCCTGATCGCTTCGATCCACCCCAGTATCATTCGGATTCAGCACGCTTCTACTATATTTTTTTAGCCCTGTCCGGTTAATACTAAAAAAGCAGCCGCTTCATCCACTCATCCCCAGGAGATACCGCATGATTCCGATCAAAACCCTCACTACCGCTGCTACGGTACTGCTACTCACCACCACCGGCATGGTTCAAGCCGGCGTCACTTTGGACGGTATCAAGAAAAACGGCTTCATTAAATGCGGGGTCAGCGATGGCCTGCCCGGTTTCTCCTACGCCGATGAAAAAGGCAACTACAACGGCATTGATGTGGATGTCTGCCGCGCTGTCGCCGCAGCAGTGTTCGGCGACGCCACCAAAGTCAAGTTCACCCCGCTGACGGCCAAAGAACGTCTCACTGCCCTGCAATCCGGCGAAATTGACGTGCTGTCGCGCAACACCACCTGGACTTCCAGCCGCGACTCCGCCCAAGGGATGAACTTTACCGGCATCACCTACTATGATGGTCAGGGCTTTCTGGTGAACAAGAAACTGGGGGTCAAAAACGCCAAGGGGCTGGATGGCGCCACCGTCTGCGTCCAAGCTGGCACCACCACCGAGTTGAATCTGAGCGACTACTTCCGCGCCAACAAGATGAAATACACCCCAATCAGCTACGACAAATCGGACGAAAGCGCCAAGTCGCTGGAAGCGGGCCGCTGCGATGTGCTGACCTCCGACCAGTCGCAGCTTTATGCCCAGCGGATCAAGCTGGCCAAGCCGGATGACTACATCGTGCTGCCGGACGTAATCTCCAAGGAACCGCTGGGGCCGGTGGTCCGTCACGGTGACGACGACTGGTTCGATATTGTCAAATGGACGCTTTTTGTCATGGTCAATGCCGAAGAGCTGGGGATCACCTCCAAAAATGTCGAGGAGATGAAGAAATCCACCAATCCTGATGTGAAGCGACTGCTCGGTGTCGAGGGCGATAAAGGCAAGGATTTTGGTCTGGCGAATGACTGGATGGCGGTAGTGATTAAGCAGGTCGGCAACTACGGCGAGATTTTCGAGCGCAATGTCGGCAAGGGCAGCTCGCTCAAGATCGAGCGCGGCCTGAACGCGCTGTGGAATCAAGGGGGTCTGCAATACGCGCCGCCGATGCGCTGAGCGCGGCAATCACCCTCAACCCCTCTCCCCGATGCGGGCGAGGGGCGTTTTCATGCAGGATCTCACTCAAATTTCCGGGAACCCCATGACCGAGTCGATCTCCACCCCGGTCAAGCCGCCGATCTGGAATAACCCGCAAGTGCGGGCGATTGCGTTCCAGATCATCGCCCTCGTGGCCACCGTCGCCTTTGGGCTGTACATCTTCCAAAATACTCAGACTAATCTGCGCCAATTAGGCATTACCTCCGGCTTCGATTTTCTGTCTTCGCAATCCGGCTTCGGCATCGTCCAGAGCCTGATCCCCCACTCCGAGAGTTCCAGCTATGGTCGGGTGTTCTGGGTGGCGCTACTTAATACCCTGCTGGTGTCGGTGCTGGGCGTTATCTTCGCGACCCTGCTCGGTTTCATCATCGGCATCGCCCGGCTGTCCAAAAACTGGCTGATTTCCCGGCTGGCCTTGGCCTATATCGAGACTTTCCGCAATATCCCGCTGCTGCTACAAATTTTCTTCTGGTACTTCGCGGTGCTGCGGGCGATGCCGGCACCGCGCCAGAGCTTCAGTCTCGGTGAAGCCGCATTCCTGAACATTCGCGGTTTGTATCTGCCCGCGCCGCAATTCCAGCCTGGCTTTGGCTGGGTGCTGGTGGCGCTTGGAATCGCGGTAGTTTTGGTCATCCTCCTTTCACGCTGGGCGCATCAGCGGCAAATGGCGACCGGCCAGCAATTCCCGACTTTCCAGACCGTGCTGGCGCTACTGCTAGGTCTACCGCTGTTGATCTTTTGGCTGACCGGTTCACCGCTCAGTTGGCAATACCCGGCATTGCAGGGTTTCAACTTCCGGGGCGGCTGGGTGATCATCCCGGAAATGGCCTCGCTGCTGCTGGCCCTCTCGCTCTACACCGCTGCCTTCATCGCCGAAATTGTCCGCGCCGGAATTCAGGCAGTCAGCCACGGCCAGACCGAAGCCTCGTTTTCGCTCGGTATCAACTCCAGCAAAACCTTACGGCTGATCATCCTGCCGCAAGCGCTACGGGTCATCATCCCACCCCTGACCAACCAATACCTGAATCTGACCAAGAACTCGTCGCTGGCTGCCGCGATTGGTTATCCCGACCTGGTATCGACCTTTGCTGGCACCGTGCTGAACCAGACCGGGCAAGCAATTGAATGCATCGCGATTACCATGGCGGTTTACCTGACCATCAGCCTGTTGATCTCGCTGCTGATGAACCTGTACAACCGGCGGGTCGCCCTGGTGGAGCGTTGATACATGGCTGAAGCTCATATTCCCCATCCCGATCTGCCGCCGCCGGTCAGTACCATCGGCGTCATCGGCTGGCTGCGCCGCAATCTGTTCTCCTCGCCGCTCAATATCGTGCTGACGATCCTGGCGGTCTACCTGCTTTATACCGCCCTCCCGCCACTGCTGCGCTGGGTACTCTGGAATGCGCATTGGAGTGGCGATAACCGCGCTGACTGCCCGGCGGATGGCGGTGCCTGCTGGGTCTTCATCCGGGTTCACTTCGAGCAATTCATGTACGGTTTCTACCCGGATGATCAACGCTGGCGGGTGAAAACCGCTTTAGTCGTACTCATCCTGAGCGCCGCGCCGCTGTTCATTCGCAGCGTGCCCGGTAAAATCAAGATGCGGCTGGGATTAAGCCTGCTGGCAATTTATCCCGTGATTGCCTTCGTATTATTCAAAGGCGGCCTGTTGGGTCTGGCGACGGTGGAAACCAGCAAATGGGGTGGATTGCTATTGACGCTGGTGATTGCCGGAGTGGGCATGACGGCGGCTCTGCCCTTGGGCGTATTGCTGGCGCTCGGTCGGCGCTCACAGATGCCGGCTATTCAAACCTTGTGCGTCACCTTCATCGAGTTCTGGCGCGGCGTCCCACTGATCACCGTACTTTTTATGTCCTCGGTGATGTTGCCGCTGTTTATGCCCGCCGGAGTGAGCTTCGACAAGCTGTTGCGGGCGCTGATCGGGATTACCCTGTTTCAGGCCGCTTACATGGCTGAAGTGGTGCGCGGCGGTTTGCAGGCCATTCCCAAAGGCCAGATCGAAGCCGCTGCCGCGCTAGGATTGGGCTATTGGAAAACGATGGGGCTGATCGTTTTGCCGCAGGCGCTGAAACTGGTGATTCCCGGTATCGTCAACACCTTTATCGCTCTGTTCAAGGATACGTCGCTGGTCCTCATCATCGGCTTGTTCGATCTGATGAACATTGTCCACAATGCCACAACCAATCCTGACTGGCTGGGCTTTTCCACCGAAGGCTATGTCTTCACTGCCGCAGTGTACTGGCTGTTCTGTTTCAGCATGTCGCGCTACAGCCACAGTCTGGAAAAACGCCTGCATACCGGCCATAAACGCTAGAGGAAATCTTGTCATGCCCGATTCGTTATCGACTCCTGCCCATAAGCCGCTGTCCAATGAGATCATGATCCAGATGGAAGGGGTCCATAAATGGTATGGCGCATTCCACGTTCTCAAAAATATCAATCTGACCGTCCAGAAAGGCGAGCGCATTGTTATTTGCGGCCCCTCCGGTTCCGGTAAATCTACGACCATCCGCTGTATTAACCGGCTGGAAGAATACCAGAGCGGTCGGATTGTGGTCAGTGGGCAGGAATTAAGTAACGATGTAAAACAGATTGAGCAAATCCGTCGCGAGGTCGGCATGGTATTCCAGCACTTCAATCTGTTCCCGCATCTGACGGTATTAGAGAACTGCGCACTGGCGCCGATTTGGGTGCGCAAGCTGCCGCGCAAACAGGCTGAAGCGATGGCGATGCAATACCTGGAGCGGGTCAAGATTCCTGAACAGGCGCGCAAATATCCGGGGCAACTCTCCGGCGGTCAGCAACAGCGGGTCGCTATTGCTCGCAGCCTGTGCATGAATCCCAAGATCATGCTGTTCGACGAACCCACTTCAGCGCTGGACCCGGAGATGATCAAGGAAGTGCTGGATACCATGGTGACACTGGCCGAAGACGGTATGACCATGATCTGCGTGACTCACGAGATGGGTTTCGCCAAAACCGTTGCTCATCGAGTCATCTTCATGGACAGCGGCGAAATCATTGAGGAGAAACCGCCAGAGCAGTTTTTCACTAACCCCGAATCCGAGCGTACCAAGCTGTTTTTGAGCCAGATATTGCATCATTAGAGGTAAGCCGAAACCAATTGCGCTTTCGTTCGCTAACCGGCCAGCATCTCGCCCAAGGTGCGGGTCAACAGTCGCAAATCCGATTCCCGCGATAAGGTATGTTCACCATCCTTGACCAGAATCAGCCGGGTATCAGGACTGCTGAGTTTCTCCGCTACCTGTACACTGATCCGCCACGGCACATCGGCGTCGCCCATCCCATGAATCAACCGCACCGGACAACGGATCGGCAGTTCCGGTCGGTTCAGCAACTGGTGCTGCTTCGCTTCTTCAATCAGGTTCAGGGCAATGATGTAGGGTTCGCCATACGACGACGGCAACGTGATCACTCGGTCGCGCTGCAAGCGATCCCGCAACCGGTCGTCAAGCCGCTCCCACAACAGATAGTCAGTGAAGTCAGCGGCGCAGGCCAAACCCAGCAGACCGGCGATCCGCTCCGGGCGCGCCAGCGCGACCAGCAGCATCAGCCATGCGCCCATTGAGGAACCCACCAGCAGTTGCGGCCCTTCGGTCAACCGATCCAGCACGGTGATGGCCTCCGCCGCCCAGCCGCCGATGGTTCCCTCCGCAAATTGGCCACTGGACGCGCCGTGACCAGAATAGTCGAAGCGCACGAAGGCTTGGCCGCGTTTCTGGCACCACTGTTCCAGCGTGGTTGCCTTGATCCCGGTCATGTCCGAGGTGAAACCGCCAAGGAACATCACGCCCGGCCCGATGCCCGGATTGCGGTGATAGGCGAGGCTGACGCCATTGGCGAGCGCCATTCGTTCGGGGCGGGCGGTGAACAGGCTCATAAGCGGCACTCGCTGATCCCGACGGCGTCGCCCCATACCTGTTCGACCAAGCGGGGCAGAATCACCCCGGCGGGTCCGTTCAAGCTAAAGGTAACCTGCGGGCTAAGCGGGGTCGGTTGCGGATTGATTTCCACCACGGTCGCCCCGGCGGCCAGCGCGGTGAAGGGCAAATTAGCGGCGGGATAGACCAAAGCCGACGTGCCGATGCTGAAGAAAATTTCAGCGGTTACCGCCGCCTGTTCCGCTACCCGCAACGCACTCGCCGCTAGACTTTCTCCAAACCAGACCACATCGGGCCGTAACAAACTGCCGCAGTGTGGACAGCGTGGCGGGATGTTGGCGCTCTCCGGCCAATTTTCTACTGGACGGTCCTCGGCAAAGCACTTGACCCGGAACAGGTTGCCGTGCAATTCCACCACCTGCTGGCTACCGGCCCGGCGGTGCAGACCATCCACGTTTTGCGTGATCAAGGCAACCTCAGCAATCCGGCGTTCCATCTCCACCAGAGCGTAATGACCGGCATTCGGCTCAGCCTGCCGCACCCGCTCCTGCCGCCAGGCGTACCATTCCCAAACCAGCCTGGGATTGCGCCGAAAAGCTTCCGGCGTCGCCAGCTCTTCCGGGTTGTAGCGCGCCCACAGCCCGGTCTGCGCTTCGCGAAAAGTCGGTACGCCGCTCTCGGCGGAAATACCGGCGCCAGTTAATACAGCGACCCGGCGGGCGGTGCGCAACCGGGTGACAAGATCAGTGGGAATCAGGAGTGGGTTCATAACCATTATATGGTTCTTCGAGGATTCTTATGGAAACCAGTGTTTTATGCCACAAAAATGTGTCTAATAGTTGGAGATTCTTAAGCAACCGATTGATTTACAAAGGTGCATACCGAGCCACTAGCCGTCTTGGCAGGCCCAGACCGGCCTCTCAAGGCCGGCTCCACAAGAATCCTCGAAGAACCAATTTTTTCTTAATAGCTGAACAATGTCAGTTTTAACCAGGACTTTCGCTAATAAACCTTGCGTCGTCATACCCGTGAAAACGGGTATCCAGTTTTTCAGCGGGTTACTGGATTCCTGCTGACGCGGGAATGACGGAAAGCGAAAGTCCTGTTAACTAAGGCTTGCGGGCTGTGGTTATCAGCAGCGAGGACGGCGCTGACGGAGTGACCACCGGTGAGGCTAACGCAGACACAAACGGTGGTCGGTTTAGAACCGCCGGTCGGGTCACCGCCGCTACCGGAGGGTGCGCCAGTTGACCGTAAACGCGGGTGATTTTTTCGACATAGGCCCGGGTTTCCGCATAAGGCGGAACGCCACCATGACGAACCACTGCGCCCTCACCGGCGTTGTAACCAGCCAAGGTCAGGCGGACATCACCCTGGAAATACGCCAGCAACCAGCGTAGATACGCCATGCCGCCTTGCAGATTCTGCACCGGATCATAGGGATTCTGCACCCCGAAGCGTTCGGCAGTCGCGGGAATCAACTGCATCAGCCCTTGGGCATCCTTGGGTGAGCGGGCCTGATCGTTAAAGCTGGATTCAGCCTCGATCACTGCCAGCACCAGCGCCGGCTGCAAACCATAACTCGGGGCGATCCGGTTCACCAGCGCCTCAACTTTGGCCCGTTCCGGCGAGAAGGGTCTCGACCGGGAGGCGAACTGTTGCAGCGGCGGTTTGGGCGTCGGGTCCACCGGTTCGACGCAATTCGCTGGCTTGATTTTGGCCGGATCGTCCAGTCGAGCCAACATCCGCTGGGCGAGCGCATCACCCTTCGCCGCCGCCAACCGGAACCAGGCCGCCGCCTGAACATCATCCCGTGCCACGCCGCGACCGTTGGCATAGATCCAGCCCAGTTGATACTGCGCCAAGGCGTGACCCCGCCGGGCAGCGGCGCAATACAACTGCATCGCCCGGCCATAATCCTGCGGCAAGCCCTCGCCGTGCTCGTAGCGCGTTGCCCATTCCACTTGCACGGTCGGGGTCTCCCGGATCAGTTTGAGCCAATCGGGTGCAATACCCGCTACCGACCCGCTGACCCCGCAAGCGGTGAGTAACCAGAATCCAATACAGTTTCGTACTCTCATCCAATCAGTTTCCTGTAGTACCGTTGTTGTCCTGTCCGCATCCTAGGCAATTTTGGTTCCAGCCGCTAACCGACGCTCCAAATTCTTGTAGGGCGAAGCCAAACCGGAACTTCCACGCTGTGCGGCGAGCTTTGCAAAAAAATGACAACGCCAACATGAGAAACCCCTACCTGTCCTGTAAACTTTCCCAGTTCGTACCGGATCGTTTGACTTAAAAATTATACCGTACCGAATCCTAGCGACAGGAGGCCATAAATGAGTCACACCACCGAATCCATCCGCAATATCGTTCTGGCTGGACATGGCGCGGCTGGAAAAACCACCTTGGTGGAATCCATCCTTTACCATGCTGGCAAGCTCCCCGCACCCGGCGCCGTGGAAAAAGGCAATACCGTTTGCGATTTTGATCCGCAGGAAAAAGCGCATCAGCACTCGCTGGATGCTGCTCTGGCAAATCTCGATTACAACGGTATCCACATCAATCTCATCGACACCCCCGGCTTTCCCGATTTCATCGGCCAGGCGATTGCTGCCTTGCCGGCGGTGGAGACGGTGGCGGTAGTCATCAACGCCCAAACCGGCATCGAGGCGATCACCCAGCGGATGATGGACCGCGCCGCTGAGCGCGGGCAATGCCGGATGATCATCGTTAACAAGATCGATGCCGAGAACGTCAATCTGCCTGCTCTGCTAAACCAGATTCAGGACACCTTCGGCAAGGAATGTCTGCCGATCAATCTGCCGGCCAATAACAACACCCGGGTGGTGGACTGCTTCTTTAATCCCGCTGGAGAAAGCGATTTTTCCAGCGTCGCCGCCACCCACTCCGCTTTGATTGATCAAGTGGTTGAAGTGGATGAAGAGTTGATGGCGCTGTATCTGGAACAGGGTGAAGACCTCCAACCGGAACAATTGCACGCGCCGTTTGAGAAGGCGCTGCGTGAGGGTCACCTGATTCCGATCTGCTTCGTTTCTGCCCGTTCTGGGGTGGGTATCAAGGAATTGCTGGATATTTTTGTCCGGTTGCTACCCAACCCTATCGAGGGCAATCCCGAACCTTTTTTGAAGAGTACGGGGGCAACAACCGAGAGACTGTACGCGATTCCCGACCCGCTGCAACATGTGGTGGCGCATGTGTTCAAGGTGCTGATTGACCCGTTCATCGGCAAACTCGGCATTTTCCGTATTCACCAGGGCACGATCACCAAGGACAGCTCGCTCTTCATCGGCGACGGCCGCAAACCGTTCAAGGTCAGCCACCTGTTCCAGATCCACGGCAAGGAACATCCCGAAGTAGCGGTTGGCGTCCCCGGTGACCTGTGTGCCGTAGCCAAGGTGGATGAAATCCATCACAACATGGTGTTGCATGATTCCCACGATGAAGATCAGATTCACCTGCGCCCGCTGATTTTCCCGACCCCACTGTTCGGCCTGGCGATCCGTGCCGCCACCCGGGGCGATGAACAGAAACTGTCGGATACCCTGCACAAACTGCTGGAGGAAGACCCCTGTCTAGCGCTGGAACACAACACTCATACCAAGGAAACCGTGCTGCGCGGCCTGAGCGATCTGCACTTGCGCATCACCCTGGAAAAGATGCAGCAACGCTACAACCTGCAAGTCGAAACCAAACCGCCCAAGATCGCTTATAAGGAAACCATCGGCCAGCCCGCCGAGGGCCATCACCGCCACAAAAAGCAAACCGGTGGCGCGGGTCAGTTCGGCGAGGTGTACTTGCGCATCGAACCGCTGCCACGCGACGCCGGCTTCGAGTTCGTCAGCGAAGTGGTGGGCGGCACTATCCCGACTTCCTTCCTGCCCGCTGTGGAAAAAGGTATCCGCGAAGCCCTGCACGAAGGCATCATCGCCGGCTATCCAGTACAGGATGTGCGCGCTATCGCCACCGACGGCAAATACCATCCGGTGGATTCCAAGGAAATCGCCTTTATTACTGCCGGACGCGAGGCTTTTCTGGATGCCGTCAGCAAAGCCAAACCCATCGTTCTGGAACCGATCATCAATCTGGAAGTGCGGGCGCCCGCCGACTGCGTAGGCGCAATCACCGGCGATTTGTCCAGCCGGCGCGGTCGTATCGTGGGTACGGACGCTGGATCGCAGGGCATGAGCATCATCAGTGCGCAGGTTCCCCAAGCGGAATTGGAAGGCTATGAGTCACAGTTGAAATCCATGACCGGTGGCCTGGGCTCATACAACATTGAGTTGAGTCATTACGATCCGGTGCCCAGCGACATCCAGCAAAAGCTGCACACCGCGTACAAGAAGCAGTTGGAAAGTTAATCAGCCGTCCAAGACGTCCCTCGCCCGCCTCCGGGAGGGGGGCTAAGGGCGATTATTCAATGCCAGCGCAGCAAAAACCCAGTGACCAACCGGGTTACAAACTTTGTACATTAACTTTGCATTTTATGCTTGACTTTACTGAAATTCCTTGTATAAATTTACTTAAAAGCTGTACAAAACTTAATTTTTCCACTCGTATCGCCCGAGGTGAGTCATGCGTAACACCCTCCGCAACCTCAGAAACTTTATTCCCTACCTGCTGACTGCCTCCTTGTTCACTATCGCCGGTGTGCTGCTGGTGGGTTTGCTGTATTACCCCCTGCCTTCGGCCAGCACCACCCATGCCACCGAAAGTGTCGCCACCACGGACCAAGCATACTGGCGGTCCCACGCCGAAAATATGCTGGCGGCGATGCTGGCTGATGCGGTGCGCCAGCTTCAAGCGGAACGGCAAACTCAGACCCATAACCCACGCTCTCCCCATGGGAATAGCGCCCCATCCGGGGAATTACCTGCCGGACTACGGGTAGCGCCGCTAATAATCATCGAAAACGGTGGCGATCCCAGCCGTCCCGTTCTAATCCGACTCTAGCGCTCTCGCTTTCGCCAACAACAGCAATCGGTGAACTGAGCCTCGCTCCAGCATACTGGATGCGAGGTTTGCCGATTTTTCATCCACCCCGCATTGTTTGCAGCGCCTGTTCATACGCTTGGCGCACTTCCTCCCCGAAACACACCAGATAGACCGTCTCGATTCGGTCATCCTTCGCCAGAAAATCCATGACCTCCCGCACCGCGATATACGCCGCTTGGTCCAGTGGATAACCGTACATACCGCAACTGATGGCAGGAAAAGCGAGGGTGCGAATCCCGTTATCCACCGCCAATTTCAAGCTGTTGCCATAGCAGGCCGCCAATAATTCCAGCGCACTCGCAGCGCCACCCTGCCAGATCGGCCCGACCGTGTGAATGACAGAGCGGGCCGGCAAGCGGTAACCGCGAGTGAGCTTGGCCTGACCCGTCTTGCATCCACCCAAGGTTTGGCACTCTGCCAACAGTTCCGGTCCAGCAGCGCGGTGAATAGCACCATCTACGCCGCCGCCGCCCAGCAGCGAAGAGTTGGCGGCATTGACAATGGCATCCACCCGTAACTGGGTAATATCGCCCGAAGTGAGTTGAATTCGACCGGGATCAACGCTCATGTCAGTCTCTGCTAAATCTCAACCATCTCGAAATCATTCTTGGTGGCGCCGCATTCAGGACAGGTCCAAGTCAGCGGTACATCGTCCCAGCAGGTGCCCGGTGCGATGCCATCGTCGGGCCAGCCTTTTTCTTCATCATAAATCCACCCGCAAATCAAACACATGTATTTTTTCATTGGAATCACGCTTTCTGTTGGCAAGGGTTTGGCGGCGGCGATTGTCCCACACTGGCGCATCCCGAAAAACCCGCAGCGTTTGTTAGAATCCGGCCATTCGCAATCCTTTCTATCCACCCGTTCGGAGTATCGGCCCGATGCAGCCTGCTTTCCCGCCCTTCCCCGTCGTGATGACTTTAGCCGGCAATGATCCCAGCGGTGGAGCCGGTCTCGCCGCCGACATTGAAACTCTGGTCAGTCTGGGTTGTCACCCCGCGCCGGTTGTCACCGCCCTGACGGTGCAGAATACCCATAATGTTCAGGCGTTGTTGCCGGTCAGCCCAGAGCAGATCCTCGCTCAGGCACGGGCGATATTGGCGGACATGCCGGTAGCGGTGTTCAAAATCGGGGTCATCGGTAGCGCCGAAAATGCCGTTGCCCTGCGTGAGTTATTGACTGCCCATCCCGATATTCCGGTGGTGCTTGATCCGGTGCTGGCGGCCGGTGGCGGAACCGAACTGGCCGGAGCGGAGCTAATCGAAGCGATTCAGGATTTGCTGCTACCACTGACAACCATACTGACGCCCAATAGCATCGAAGCCCGCCGACTGGCGCCGGAAGCTGACACACTCAGCGCCTGCGCCATGGCGCTATTGGCACGGGGCTGCGGGTATGTACTGATCAGTGGCGGGCATGAATCCGGCGCTGAGGTTATCAACACTCTGTATGGCAATCATCGGCAGTTGGAAAGCTGGCGCTGGCCGCGATTACCCCACGAGTATCATGGCTCTGGCTGCACTCTGGCCGCTGCCATCGCGGCACTACTGGCCCAAGGCCGAGAACTCCACTCAGATGTTCCTCACTCCGCTATTCATCACGCTCAAGCTTACACTTGGCGTTCCCTGCAAGCAGGCTATCCAGCCGGCGGCGGGCAATGGCTCCCCAACCGGCTGTTTTGGGCCACTGCTGCCCGAGGTCAGGCATGAACCAACCTTCCTGTCACGGTCTATACGCGGTCACCGATGCGGTGCTGCTACCCGATGATCGCCTGGTCCATGCGGTCGAGCAGGCCATTCTGGGCGGCGCCCGACTGATTCAGTACCGTGATAAGAGTACGGATCCAGCGCGGCGGCTGATACAGGCACGAGCCTTGAATACTCTGTGCCAGCGTTATGAGGTGCCCCTAATCGTCAACGACGATGTAGAACTGGCGTTTCAGGTCGGTGCAGCGGGCGTTCATCTCGGCCAACACGATCCATCGCTCGCTACGGCCCGCGACCGTTTAGGCGAAACCGCCCTCATCGGTGTGTCCTGTTACGACCGGCTGGATTTGGCATTAGCCGCTGAGCGGGCTGGCGCCGATCAGGTCGCGTTTGGCGCTTTTTTCCCGTCGCCGACCAAGCCGAATGAAATTCGCCCACCGATCACCCTGCTACAGGAAGCGCGGGCGGTGTTGACCGTGCCCATCGTCGCTATCGGTGGCATCACGCCTGATAACGCGCCACTGCTGCTGGACGCCGGTGCCGACGTGCTGGCGGTGGTTAGCGCGGTGTTCGCCCAACCCGATATTCAAACTGCCGCCCGCCGTTTTGCCGCCCTGTTTACTTGAGGAATTGCGCTATGACCCGTTCCGAAACCCTGTTCGCCGAAGCCCAGAACTACATTCCCGGCGGCGTCAATTCGCCAGTGCGCGCCTTTCGCGGCGTCGGCGGCACCCCGATATTTTTCAAGCGCGGCGCGGGCGCTTATTTATATGACGAGGATGACCGCCGCTATATTGACTATGTCGGTTCCTGGGGACCGATGATCGCCGGTCATGCGCATCCTGCCGTGGTGAGTGCGGTGCAGGAAGCAGCCGCCGACGGCCTGAGTTTTGGCGCGCCGACCGCCATTGAAACCGTCATGGCGCGCCAAATCCGGCAACTCATACCGTCCATGGGTCTGGTGCGGATGTGCAATTCCGGCACCGAAGCCACCATGAGCGCCATCCGACTGGCGCGTGGCTTTACCGGCCGCGATACCCTTATCAAGTTTGAGGGCTGCTACCACGGCCATTCCGATTCATTGCTGATTAAAGCCGGTTCCGGCGCACTGACGCTGGGAATACCGACTTCGCCCGGTGTCCCAGCGGCGCTGGCGGCATACACCGTGACCCTGACTTACAACGATCTCGCTCAGGTCCGGGAAGTGTTTACAGCGATTGGCGAACAGATTGCGGGCGTGATCGTCGAACCGGTCGCCGGCAATATGAACTGCATCCCACCGGTGCCCGGTTTTCTGGAAGGCTTGCGCGAGCTTTGTGATCACTATGGCAGTGTGCTGATTTTCGATGAAGTAATGACCGGGTTTCGGGTGGCAGCGGGCGGCGCACAAGAGTTGTATAACATCGCCCCGGATCTCACTACGCTCGGCAAGATTATCGGCGGCGGAATGCCAGTCGGCGCCTTTGGCGGCAAGCGGGCGATCATGGAAAAACTGGCGCCGCTGGGACCGATCTATCAGGCCGGTACGCTGTCGGGCAATCCGGTGGCGATGGCCGCCGGCCTAGCAACGCTGAAGTTGATTTCTACGCCCGGTTTCCATACTGAACTCGCCGCCAAAACCCGCCGGTTATGCGATGGACTGGTCGCTGCTGCCGGTGAAGCAGGCATCCCGTTGACGACGAATCACGTCGGCGGGATGTTCGGCTTCTTTTTCAACAGTGAAACCGTGACCCGTTACGCCCAAGCCATTGCCTGCGATGTTGAACGCTTCAAGGCGTTTTTCCACGGAATGCTGGCTGAGGGGGTTTATCTGGCGCCATCGGCGTTTGAGGCGGGATTCATGTCATCGGCGCATAGCACGGCGGATATTGACGCGACGATTGCCGCTGCCCGGCGGGTGTTCGCCCGTATTTGATTCGGAGGATCCACCATGTCCAGACCTGCTGAGCAGTTCATCACCGCCGCCGACTATCTGGCGCTGGAACGCAAAGCCGAAACCAAGAGCGAGTATCTCAACGGCCATATTTACGCGATGAGCGGGGCCAGCCGCAGCCATAACCGTATCACTATTAACCTGGTCGCAATGCTGCATTCCCGACTCAAGGGCAAGCCCTGTGAACCCTTCGCCGGTGACATGCGGGTCAAGGTCAATCCTACCGGTCTTTACACCTACCCGGATCTGGTAGTCGCCTGTGGCGAATCACGGTTCGATGACCAACAACTCGACACGCTGCTCAATCCCACGGTGATTATTGAAGTGTTGTCCGAAAGCACGGCAGCGTATGACCGGGGCGACAAGTTTGCTCATTACCGTGCGCTGGAATCGCTCACTGACTATGTGCTGGTCGCTCAGGACAAGCCGTGTATCGAACACTACCGCCGGCAAGCCAATGGGCAATGGCTCTATTCCGCTGCTGATGGGTTGGACGCCCAAGTCGAAATCGCCACTATTGGCTATGGGTTACCGCTGGCTGAAGTGTATGAGCGTGTGGTTTTTCCCGATTCCAGCGAAAACATTCATCCGAGGATAGGCGGGTAAAATCTTAATCGCGTTCAAAAGCAGGGCCGTATCGGCCCACCTGTCGCCGGTGGGTTGTTGCGCCACCTTGGCCGCAAGGCCAAGGGGAGATCAGAGAACATTCAGTGTTCTCGGTGTGGGGCATCATACCCTCTACAGAGGCATCCCCGTCCTTCAGAGCCTGCCCCCGCGTAGGGCGGGGAGGATGTCAACTACGACGCAGCCGCCAATTACCGACCACGCCCACCACGCCCACGCCGACAAACAGCAGCAATGTCCATACGGGCATACTCACTCCCAGCAGGAGATCGACCTTAGCGCACTCACCGGAACCGGTCAGCACCTCGCGGATCGTCTCGGTCAATGGGAAAGCCTCCAGCATATAATCCAGACTTGGCCCGCAACGCGGCACTTCATCGGGTGGCAGGTGCTGCAACCAAATCTGCCGGGCGGCAATGCTCGCACCGATACCCGCACCCAAACCCAGCAGCAAACCGTACACCTTCGCACCCCAACCGCGTGGGTTATGAAGGGCCGCCGCCAGAAATACCAACCCGACCACCAACAGCGCCAGCCGTTGGAAAATACACAGCGGACACGGCTCCAGCCTCAAGTAAAACTGCGCGTAGTAGGCAAAACCCAATCCGCCCACGCAAATTAGAAAGCCTAGCCCATTCAGCCGTCGAAGATAAGACGCCCCGAACCGTTCCGACACGGAATCACTGAACACTTGCAAGTCTTGCATGGTTTTTCCCAATAAAGGTATGGATTTCAATCGGATCAGCGGATCAAATCAGCGATCCGAATACGCCATTCGTGAGTAGCAATCGGCGGGCGGTGGGAGTTTGGAATCGACCGATCCAGCCACGCAACCGCTCGCTTAGAAAATGCCCCACGCCACCCCCAAAGCCATCGTCTCGCCCAGTTCCTCGCAATGTTGCAGAATTTCGGTGCTGAGTTCGCCCCGGGCGATAATCGGGTCGCACACTGGTTTGAGCGGATAACCCCGAGCAATGCGCTCAATGCTGGTCAGCGCTCCGATGCCGTCGTTGCCAGCGCTGATAAAGACCGCGTAGGGCAGCCCGCTGATTTTGCCCTGCGCCGGATAGTAAGTGCGATCCAGAAAATTCTTCAACGCCCCGGACATGTAGCCGAAATTTTCCGGTGTCCCCAGCAAGAGGCCATGCGCCCATAACAGATCGTCCAGGCCAGCGCGCAAGGCTCTTTTCAGCCGTATTTCGACTTCTGGAACCCGCCGTGCCCCACGCAGCACCGCCTGCGCCATCATCCGGGTATGACCGGTCTGAGAGTGATAGACCATTAGCAAATGCTTGCGCGATTCTGTCATAACAGCGCTCGGATAATAATAAAAAGTTAAAATTTTACAGGAAGATACAACATTAAGCGGGTGGATTGAGGCCAGGCGATTTGCACCATGCCATTGCCTGCTCCAACCGATCATTGCCCCAGAAAATCTCGTGATCGACGATGAAGGTCGGTGCGCCGAATACGCTGATGGCCGCCGCGTGTTCGGTTTGCGCCCGAAGCAAGTTCTTGCTGGCGGGCATCAAGGCCTGTTCGATTTTCTCGGCGCCCGGCACGCCAACACGGTCGAGACACCCCTCAATGACCGCACGATTGGAGATATCCTGATCGTCGGCGAAGTTGGCAGAGAAGACGTGCCGCACGAATTCCGGGAGCCAGGGTTCCGATGCGAAACAGCAGGCGACCCGTGCGGCCAGTACGCTATTGCGCGGGAACACCGACGGCTGCCGCAACGGTATACCCAAATCTGCGCAGATACGTTCGAGATCACGCCACATGTAGCAACCCTGCGTGGGGTAGATATTGAACGGTGAATCATTCCAGCCTTGTTGCTGGAAGATCGGCCCCAACAAAAATGATCTCCAGATCACGGAAATCCCTTTCTCACACGCCAGCCTTTCAATTCTTGCTGCTGCGGGATAGCTATACGTGCTGGCGAAATCAAACCAGAATTCAATAGTTGCCATGATGGGTCTTTAATGTCCGGCGTTGCAGTTTAGAAGCGTTCGAGCACCATTTGCCGTGAATGGGGAAACGCTCACCATGACAGGCGCTTTCCCGCTATGAAGCCACTGCACGGAAATATCAACGCCTTAATCGGGGATGTCTATCAACAACGAGGGGCTGATTAAAACAAGAACTCGCAAGCCGGCTTTCAGTCGGTAACTTGCCGCGCCAAGGGATTTCCGCTATGGTTGCGAGTCTTTTCAAAAGGCCGAAAGCGGCTTGCCAGCGAGGTTGTATGTCGAAAGAAGATCATATCGAAATGGAAGGCACCGTGGTTGACACTCTGCCCAACACCACGTTCAGGGTGCAACTGGAAAACGGGCATGTAGTTACAGCGCACATCTCCGGACGGATGCGCAAGAACTACATCCGCATCCTGACTGGAGACAAGGTAAAAGTGGAACTCACTCCCTACGATCTCAGCAAGGGTCGCATCACCTATCGTGGACGCTGATCACACCGCAACCGCAACGCTCTACCGTTGGTATCTACCCTGGTATTGCGTGGCAGCCAGCGGCTTTTGCGCCGCACGCCGCCGACTATCCCTAGGCCGCATACTCCATCTCAGGGCACTGCCTCTTCCTCGGCAATTTCCACTTGCAGATCGTCGTCGCGCACACTGACCAGCACATGCCCGCCATTCATTAACCGCCCGAATAAAAGTTCCTCGGCCAAACGGCGCTTGATGCTGTCCTGAATGATCCGCGCCATCGGCCGTGCGCCCATCTTGGGATCGTAACCGTGCTTGGCCAGCCACTCCCGTCCCTCCTCGTCCACTTCCAGCGTGACTTTCTTCGATTCCAGTTGTGCTTCCAGCTCAATCAGGAACTTGTCCACCACCTGCGCGATAGTCATCGCCGTCAGCGCCTTGAACTGAACGATGGCATCCAGGCGGTTGCGGAATTCGGGCGAGAACATTCGCTTGATCGCATCCATACCATCGCTGCTGTGATCCTGCAGGGTGAATCCAATAGACGCCCGATCCATCTGCTCAGCGCCGGCATTGGTGGTCATCACCAGAATCACATTGCGAAAATCGGCCTTGCGACCGTTGTTGTCGGTCAGCGTACCGTGGTCCATCACCTGCAACAGCAGGTTGAACACATCGGGATGAGATTTTTCGATCTCATCCAGCAACAACACGGCGTGCGGGTGCTTGAGGATGGCATCAGTGAGCAAGCCGCCTTGATCGAAGCCGACATAGCCCGGTGGCGCGCCGATCAGCCGCGAGACCGTGTGCCGCTCCATATATTCAGACATATCGAAGCGAATCAGCTCGATGCCCATGATCCGGGCCAGTTGCCGGGTGACCTCGGTCTTGCCCACCCCGGTTGGCCCGGCGAACAAAAAGTTACCAATCGGCTTTTGCTCGTTGCCTAAGCCGGCACGGGCCATTTTGATGGCGTTGCCCAGCATGGCAATCGCCTCATCCTGGCCGAAAACTACCAGTTTCAAATCCCGCTCCAGATTGCGCAATACATCCTTATCGGACGAGGACACTGTTTTAGGCGGGATGCGGGCGATTTTGGCAATAATGGTTTCGATATCAGTGACGTTAATCACCTTCTTGCGCTTGGCCACCGGTAATAACCGCTGGCTGGCTCCGGCCTCATCAATGACATCAATCGCCTTATCCGGCAGGTGGCGGTCGTTGATGTAGCGGGCCGACAGATCCACCGCCGCCCGCAGCGCCTTGTCGGCGTATTTCACGTCGTGATGCTCCTCGAACCGGGTCTTCAGACCCCGCAGAATCTGGTAGCTCTCTTCTACCGACGGCTCGACCACATCAATCTTCTGGAACCGCCGCGCCAGCGCCCGATCCTTCTCGAAAATGCCGCGATATTCCTGATAGGTGGTCGAACCGATGCACTTCATCTCACCCGAAGCCAGCATCGGCTTGATCAGGTTTGAAGCATCCATCACTCCACCGGAGGCCGCGCCCGCACCAATGATGGTGTGAATCTCATCAATGAACAAAATGGCGTTGCGCTCCTTGCGCAACTGCGCCAGCACCGCTTTTAACCGCTTCTCGAAATCGCCGCGATACTTGGTGCCGGCCACCAGCGATCCCAAGTCCAGAGCATAAATCGTGGCGTTACGCAGCACATCCGGCACTTCGCCATCCACGATCATTTTCGCCAGTCCCTCAGCGATAGCCGTCTTGCCGACTCCAGCCTCACCCACCAGCAGCGGGTTATTCTTGCGCCGCCGGCAGAGAATTTGAATGGTGCGTTCGATTTCCTCGCGCCGGCCAATCAACGGATCGATGCGCCCTAACCGCGCCAGCTCGTTCAGGTTGCTGGCAAAGTTATCCAGCGGTTTGGCGTTCTGATTCTCAGCGTTCTCCTCACCCTGATTCGCTGGGGCATCCGGCTGATCCTCCGCATTCTTGGAGATGCCGTGTGAAATGAAATTCACTACGTCCAGCCGGTTAATTTCCTGCTGCTTCAGCAGGTACACCGCCTGCGATTCCTGCTCGCCAAATAGAGCGACCAGTACGTTAGCGCCGGTGACTTCGCGGTTGCCGGAGGATTGCACATGCAGCACCGCTCGCTGCAACACCCGTTGGAATCCCAGAGTGGGCTGAGTTTCACGCGGGTCGTCCACTTTCAGAATGGGCGTGTTATCGCGGATGAAAATCTGCAAATCGCGTTTCAACGAGTCCAGTTGGGCGCCACAGGCCCGCAGCACTTCCACCGCCGCTGGATTATCCAGCAAAGCCAGCAGCAGATGCTCGATGGTCATGAACTCATGGCGCCGATCCCGCGCTTCGCGAAAAGCAAGATTGATGGAAAATTCCAGTTCCTTGCTCAACATACTCATACCTCACTCATACCTCGAATCGCGCTGTGGGTGGCAGGTTTAGGCTTCTTCCAGGGTACATAACAACGGATGCTGGTGCCGACGGGAAAACTCGTTCACTTGTACCACCTTGGTTTCGGCAATCTCGTGGGTGTAGACCCCACACACGCCGCGACCTCGGGTATGAACATGCAGCATAACTTGCGTGGCTTTCTCCCGGCCAAGGCTGAAAAAGCCTTCCAGAACCCGCACCACAAACTCCATGGGAGTGTAGTCATCGTTGAGCAGAATCACCTTGTACAGCGGCGGTTGCTTGAGTTCCGGCTTGGCCGGTTCCACGACAAGGCCGCGATCTGGATCGGAAGAAGATGAATAGTCCGCGCTCATGGTCAATAAACAATATCTGACAGGGAATCGTGCAAGCGTTCAGTGGCGACGCGGCGGAGGGTCTCATACCGTTCGCGGTTATGAACTGACCTTCTTTAGATCATACGCGGCCTGTAAGTTTCCTCAAGGGCGATCCGTGCAATAAAAAACTCGTGGATCATTTACTGGGTTATCGGGGGGCTGCCTTGCACTCAATACAGCCATCTGCCCAGCCACGCCATGACTAACGGCAACAACGCCGCCGTTACCAACCCATTCAATCCCATCGCCAGCGCCGCAAACGCGCCGGCCTGCTCGCTCTCCTGGAACGCACGGGCGGTGCCAATCCCGTGGGAGGCAATGCCAAGGGCGAAACCACGGGTCGCCTGATCTTCGATCCGCAACGCCTGATAAACGTAGCGAGCGCCGACTGCGCCGAGAATGCCGGTGATAATCACCAGCACCGCAGTCAGGGAAGGTAAACCGCCAATGCGTTCAGCAATCCCCATTGCAATAGGCGTAGTTACCGACTTGGGCGCCAGCGACAACAGGACGGCCTTGCTGGCGCCGAGCCAATAACCCACGGCAACGGCTGACAACGCGGCGGTTAATGATCCTGCCACCAAGGCAACCAGTAGCGGCAACGCCATGGCTCGCAACCGTCTAAACTGGGCGTGAAGTGGAATCGCCAGCGCGACGGTCGCCGGCCCCAGCAGAAAATGCACAAACTGAGCGCCATCGAAGTAGCTGCGGTAAGGCGTACCGGTGATCCAGAGAATGCTCACCAGCATCGCCACCGCCAGCATCACTGGATTGGCGAGCGGGTGACTACCGGTGCGGCGATACAACCAGAATGCGCCTTGGTAAGCCAGCAGGGTCAAGGTTAGGCCAAACAGCGGCGAAGCGGCGAGATACACCCAGATTTCGGTCAAACGGCTCGGCATGGCTACTTCTCCCGCGCTGCCGGATGACGGATCAGTACGCGCAAGACCAGAGCCGTGACCGCAATGGTGATAAAAGTACTGACGACCAAGGAAACCGCCAGCGGCAACCAGGCGTCAGCCATCAGTTGGAAATACAGCATGACGCCGACGCCGGCGGGCACAAACAACAAAGACAGATGTTGCAGCAAGTGACCGGTGGTGCGATGCAACTCCTCATCCGGGCCATCCCTCAGAATCAGCGTCACGAAAAGCAACCCCATCCCGATGACCGGGCCAGGAATGGGCCAATTAAAAGCACGGGCGATCACTTCGCCGATCAGTTGAAAAACCAGCAGCAAGCTCAAAGCGCCGATCATGATGGCTATCTCCGCATTTCGGCATAAATCGGGATTATGAAATTAAAAACGGCGCCCGTAAGCGCCGTCTTTCGTTGCAACCGATGGATAATGGCAATCAGTCCATCGCTTCATACAACGGCAGAGTCAAGAACTCAGGATAATCCGCCGACAACGACATCTCTTCAAAGATCTTCGCAGCCTGATCGTAGGTCGCAGTGTCCTCGCCTTGGGCCGTTACCGTCGCTTTAACCTTCGCCAGTTCCTCAGGAATAAAGCCGCGCACCATATCAGCGGTGACCTTGCGGCCATCGTCCAAAATGCCCTTTGGACTCACCACCCACTGCCACACTTGCGAGCGGGCGATTTCCGCCGTAGCCGCGTCTTCCATCAGATTATGAATCGGTACGCAGCCATTACCTGCCAGCCAGGAGCCGAGATAGTGAATACCGACATTGATGTTATTGCGCACACCTAATTCGGTAATCGGTTGTTCCGGCTGGAAATTCAGGAAGTCCTTGGCGGTAAACACTTCGTCGCGCTGCTTTTGCCACTGATTCGGCTTGTCACCCAGCACCTTGACAAATTCCTCGTGGGCAATGGGCACCAGACCGGGATGCGCCACCCAGCCGCCGTCAAAACCGTCGTTGGCGTCGCGGGTCTTGTCGTGGCGAATACCGGCCAGCGCTTTCTCATTCGCCACCGGGTCATTCTTAATCGGGATCAGCGCACTCATGCCGCCCATGGCCGGAGCGCCGCGCTTATGGCAAATCTTGACCAGTTGCAGCGCGTAGGAACGCATAAACGGCACTTCCATCGTAATCGCGGCGCGATTGGCCAGGCAGAACTCCTTATTCTTCTTAAACTTCTTGATACAGCTAAAGATGTAATCCCAGCGCCCGGCATTCAGACCGGCAGAATGCTCGCGCAATTCGTACAGAATTTCTTCCATCTCAAAGGTGGCGAGAATGGTTTCCACCAATACGGTGGCTTTAATCGTGCCTTGGGGAATACCGCACTCGTTCTGCGCCATGACGAAAAGGTCATTCCACAACCGCGCTTCGAGGTGTGACTCCATCTTCGGCAAGTAAAAAAACGGCCCCGCGCCAGCCGCAACCTGTTCTTTGGCGTTGTGGAAGAATACCAGGCCGAAATCGAAAATACCGCCGGAGACCCGCTGACCATCCACCAACACATGCTTCTCATCCAGATGCCAGCCACGCGGGCGAATTTGCAGCGTCGCGATGGTGTCATTGAGCCGGTATTCCTTGCCGACTTCGTTGGTAAAGCTGAGTTTGCGGCGAATGGCGTCGAACAGATTCACCTGGCCCTGAATCTGGTTGTACCAGTTGGGGCTGTTGGAATCCTCAAAGTCGGTCATGTAGGAATCAGCGCCGGAGTTGTAGGCGTTGATGATCATTTTGGCCTCGACCGGGCCAGTAATTTCGGTGCGGCGGCGCTCCAGCGCTTTCGGCAACGGCGCAATTTTCCAGTCGCCTTCACGGATAGGCTTCGTTTCCGGCAGAAAATCCGGCAACTCACCCGCATCAATCCGGGCTTGACGGGCGACACGGGCTTTGAGCAACTCTTGGCGGCGACCTTCAAAAGCGCGGTGCAGCTTGGCAACCAGCGCCAAAGCATCATGGCTCAGGATTTGGTCGAAGCGGGGATGCAGCGGGGCATTGACTTGTACGCCAGCAGGCAAATTCAGACTCATGGCTGTTCCTCGATAGATGTTCGGGCAAAAACGGTGGCGGCATAGTAGCGCGGTTTCAAAGGCAAAAACCCGGAGGGTTTAGCTCCGGGTTATCGTTGATGCCGGGATTCCGCCAGCCGCTCATTTTTGAAAGCGACTAGCGGAGCAAGACCGTGGAGCGCTCAGTGGAATTGCTCTTCCTCGGTCGAACCGGTCAGCGCGGTAACAGAGGACACGCCGCCCTGAATCACTGTGGTCATGTCGTCGAAGTAGCCGGTGCCCACTTCCTGCTGATGACTGACGAAGGTGTAGCCGCGATCCCGCGCCGCGAATTCCTGCTCCTGCACCTTCTCGACGTAGGCGGTCATGCCACGCTTCACATAATCCTGCGCCAGATCAAACATGTGGTACCACATGTTGTGAATGCCGGCCAAGGTGATGAACTGGTACTTGTAGCCCATCGCGCCCAGCTCGCGCTGGAATTTAGCAATAGTGGCGTCATCCAGATTTTTCTTCCAGTTGAATGACGGCGAGCAGTTGTAAGCCAGCATCTTGCCGGGGAATTTGGCCTGGATCGCCTCGGCAAAGCGGCGGGCAAATTCCAGATCAGGCGTACCGGTTTCGCACCACACCATGTCGGCGTAGGGCGCATAAGCCAGACCGCGCGAAATCGCCTGTTCCAGACCTTTCTTGGTCTTGTAGAAGCCTTCGACGGTGCGTTCGCCGGTGCAGAACGGCTTGTCGTTTTCGTCGCAATCGCTGGTCAGCAAGTCCGCCGCTTCGGCGTCGGTGCGAGCCAGAATGATGGTCGGCACCCCGCAGACATCTGCCGCCAGCCGCGCCGCGATCAGCTTTTGCACCGCTTCCTGGGAAGGAACCAGCACCTTGCCGCCCATGTGGCCGCACTTCTTGACCGAGGCCAGTTGATCCTCGAAATGCACCCCGCCCGCGCCAGCGCGGATCATGGACTTCATCAGTTCATGGGCGTTCAGCACCCCGCCAAACCCGGCTTCGGCATCACCGACAATCGGCAGGAAGTAGTCAATGAAATCCTTGTGGCCGGGGCCAATGCCACGGGCGCACTGAATTTCGTCGGCGCGCTTGAAGGTATTGTTGATGCGCTCGACCACCGCCGGTACCGAATTGACCGGATACAGCGACTGGTCGGGATACATCGCCATGTAGGTATTGTTGTCGGCGGCGACCTGCCAGCCGGACAGATAAATGGCCTTGACCCCGGCCTTGGCCTGCTGCATCGCCTGGCCGCCGGTCAACGCCCCCAAGCAATTGACATAGGGTTCAGTGGTGATCAACTGCCACAGCCTCTCCGCTCCCCGCTGCGCCAAGCTGTATTCAATCGGCATGTTGCCACGCAACCGCACCACATCTTCAGCGGTATAGCCGCGTTCGATACCTTTCCAGCGAGGATTCTCGGCCCAGTCTTTTTTCAGTTGCGCAGCGCTCAGATGTGCCATTTTTTCGTGTCCTCTTCGAGAGTTACGGGGTTGGTGGTTAGAACTCGCTTACTGTCGCCGAAAGGCCCCTGAGATTTTGTAGTGTAAAATGGGGAGCAAATCGCGAAATTACGTTTATCTTAATGTGGCTATGCAACATTTTACAAGATGGTGACGGTGAATCCCCACTCTGGCTTGGCGCGTGGCAGCATCAACGTGCAGTGCTATCGAAACTGTCCTGATTTTTCACCCAACTGGAAACCGTGTAATGGCAAAAAACCGCTCTGAACATCCCGATTTGATCGCCGACATTGGCGGCACCAACGCCCGGTTCGCACGGATTGACGCTCAGCGCCGGCCTTACGCCGAACACCTTCTGGCCTGCGCCGATTTCCCCAATTTGAGCGCCGCGACTGAAGCCTATCTGGCGAGCGTAGGTGGACCGCGCCCGACTCAGGCAGCGGTTGCGGTCGCTACCCCCATCACCGGCGACTGGATTCAGTTTACCAACAGCGCCTGGTCATTCTCGACCGAAACGACGCAACGGGAACTGGGGCTGGATCGGTTGCTGATTCTCAATGATTTCACCGCGCTGGCGCTGGCGCTGCCCCTGCTGAACTCCGATGAACGCCGGGCGGTCGGCGGTGGAACAGCAGTTGCCGAAGCGCCCATTGGGCTGATTGGACCCGGCACCGGTCTGGGGGTATCGGGATTGGTATGGTCAGGCAGCCGCTGGATTCCATTGCAGACCGAAGGGGGGCACGTTACTTTTTCGCCGTTGAACGAGAAGGAATGGGCGATCAGCCGGATATTGCAGCGCCAGTTCGGCCATGTCTCACCGGAGCGGCTGCTGGCCGGGCCAGGATTGATCAATCTCTATACGGCGCTGGCGGAAGTGGAAGGCTGGCCGACGGAGAAATTAAATCCCGCTGATATAAGCGACCGCGGATTAGCCGGAAGCTGTCCGCATTGCGTAGACGTATTAAACCTGTTCTGCGGGGCGCTGGGCGCGGCGGCGGGCAATCTGGCGCTCACTCTGGGCGCACGCGGCGGTGTTTATATCGGCGGCGGCATCGTGCCGCGTTTGGGGGAATTTTTTGACCACTCAACCTTCCGCGCCCACTTTGAGGCCAAGGGCCGGTTCAGCGACTATCTGGCCACGATCCCAACCTGGGTGATCACCGCCGCCAACCCGGCATTAAGAGGCGTGGCGGCGGCGCTGGAATAGGTTTCATCAATCTAGCTTGTGACCGGCAACAAGGCATCTGCGCCCACTGGATCGGTCCACACGGTGAATCGCTCCAGCCGGCTGGGGCCGAAGGAGGTCAAGAGCGCTACATCAGCGGCGTCGTGACCATAGGCCATCAAGATCCGACCGATGCGCGGGGTGTGGTTACGCGGATCAAAGGCGTACCAGCGCCCCCCCAGGTACGCCTCAAACCATGCGCTGAAGTCCATCGGTTCAGGCGTTGACGCCACCCCAACATCGCCGAGATAACCGGTGCAATACCGAGCGGGGATGTTCAGACAGCGGCAGAAGGTGACCGCCAGATGGGTGAAATCGCGACAGACGCCGACCCGCTCCTGGTACACCTCATACGCCGTGCGCGTCTTTCGCGCCTGCATGTAATCAAAGGTGATGTGATGATGCACAAAGTCGCAGATCGCCTGCACTCGCGCCCAACCTTTCGGCACGGTGCTAAACAGCGACCAGGCGATATCCACCATCCGATCTACTTCGCAATAGCGGCTCGGCATCAAAAACGTGAGCGTCATATCCGGTAAATCATAGATTTCATCTTGTCCGGCGGCGGGATTCTGATAATCCGGCTGGCCGCTGTCCTCCACCACTGCATCATTCCAGAACCGGATCGGACCGGCGGGCGCAATCAGACGAACACAGCGATTGCCAAACCGATCCATGTATTCGCTGATCGGCACCGAAGGTTCAACCAGCAGATAGTCACCCCGGCGGATCGCCAGCTTCCATGAGGGATGGAGGTAAAGCATCGCAATCATCGGCGTCGGTGCCGGATGCTCGAAGATAATGTCGTACCCAACTCGAATCAGCATCAGAGTTCCTTCTTGTTGAAGTGGAGATGCTTATGGCTCACCACCTATCAGATTCAAAATAGAATCGTGTAGTTGATGGAAAATGGAGGGCAGGAGTAGCCTGCTAAGCCGCTATTTTCACAAGCTAAAGCCTGTTCACGACATCGGTCGAAAACCGATAGGTGGCAAGATATCTATGGCTTCATCTGCGAACTGCCCCAATCCTCAAGCAGAATTTCCAGCTCCGCTAACTGAAGCTCAGTGATGCCCAATTGCACGGCCTCCTGGGTGGCCCCCAGCGCGATGTCGGGTTCATGGCGCAGACCGATTCCCAGCTTGTCACACATTTGATCCATCAAGCGCACCATGACTAACAGCGAGTTATTAGCGTCGTAAGGTTCCTTGTGATGATCGCGGGCCACGACGCCGTATTCCTCCGGCAGGTTCCAGCGCTTCATCAGCACATAGCCCTGAGCGTTATGCATGGTGCTATCCAACACTTCCAGCAGCAGCGCTTCCGATAATTGGCTGGCGTTAAGATTACGGCTGCCGCACAGTTCGTCAGCCAACCGCAGAATTGCCAGTTGGCCGATGTTGTGCAGCAAACCCGCCATAAAAGCGGTATCCACCAGCAGTTGATAACCACAGCGCTGAGCCAGCCACTGTGCACCCAATCCCGACGCGAAGGCGTGTTGCCAGAGTTTCTCCATGTACTGGCCAATCTGTGGATTGCGAACCAGGTACAGGCTGGACAGGGACATCGCCATGGTCAGCGTCGCGACCTGACGAATGCCGAGGCGGATAATCGCTTTCTGGATGGTGGTGATCTTTTGCAGGCCGCTGTAGAACGATGAGTTAGCGGCCCGCAGAATCTGACTGGACAGAGCCTGATCGCCGATGATCATGGCTTCCAGATCGGCGATCCGGGTATTGCTGTCGTGCAACGCTTTTTGCAGTTTCATCGCCACCGCAGGAAAAGCCGGCAGTTGCAACTTGTCTGAGGCGAGGGCCTTAATGAAAGTATCCTGTAACGAATGCACACTCATTCATTCACCTCTCCCGCCGGAGAACTATGTTCAGCGCTTGCAAAATGAACGGAGTTTTCCAGATTTTCATCCGGGCCGACCCGTTCCAACATGCGGTGCGCAAAGCGTACTAACGAACGCGGCGCTGCGCCAGCCAGCGATCCAGACTATTGGCGAAGGCTTGCTTATCGCGGTCGTGGTAGGGCGCAGGACCGCCGGTCACACCGCCCGCCGCCCGTAACTCTTCCTTGAGATTACGCAAGGCCAGTCGTTCCTGAATGTTATCCGCCGTATAAAGCTCACCACGCGGGTTGAGCGCAGGAACACCTTTCGCCACCAACCGCGCCGCCAGCGGAATATCAGCGGTGATCACCAGGTCGCTGGCCGTGGCTTGTTCGACGAGGTAATGATCGGCTTCGTCAAAGCCCTGGCTGACCTGTACTGCCGTGATCAGGGGTGAGGGCGGCGTTTGCAGCCGCTGGTTAGCCACCAGGGTGACCGGAACTCCGACCCGTTGGGAAGCCCGGAACACGATGGTTTTGACCGGAAGGGGACAGGCGTCCGCGTCAATCCAGATTCTCATGCGCTCCCTCCGTCACCCACCAAAGCACGATGCGTCCCATAGGCCAGCAGTCCGCAGCCGGCGATGACCGTCGCCATGGATAGCGCGGAACCGCCTAGCAATCCGACCAGCGTACTCGATACTGTGGCTATCCCAAATTGTAGCGTGCCGATCAGCGCCGAGGCGCTACCGGCGCGGGCGCCCTGATCAGCCAAAGCTTCAGCCATTGCATTCGGCGCGGTGAAGCCGAGGCTGGCGAGATAACCGAACAGCGGGATCAGCAGCACCGGCAAACCACCCCAGCCACTCACCGCCACTGCCAGCAACCCCAATCCCAGCACCACTGTGGTGCGATTGGCGCGACGTAGAATGGTATCGGCGCTGTAGTGCAACAACAGTCGGCGATTGATTTGCGAACTGGCGATCAGCCCCAGCGCATTCAGGCCGAATAGCCAGCCATACGCCCATGTCGGTACGCCATACAGCTCGATGAAGACATGCGGTGAACCGGTGATGTAGGCGAACAAGCCCGCTTGCGCGAAGCCGCCACTCAGGGTGTAGCCGATCAAACGCCGGTCGCGCAGCAACGCGCCGTACCCGCGCAACGCCGCCCCGATCCCGCTGCTGGAAACTGTGTCCGCCGGTCGCGTTTCCGGCAGGTAGCGCCAACTGACCAGCAGACAGACCAGCCCGAACAACGCCAGCGTGGCAAAAATTGCGCGCCAGCCGGCGAAAATCAGAATCCAGCCGCCGGCTATCGGGGCAAGAATCGGCGCCAGCCCCATCACCAGCATCAGTAATGAATACACCCGCGCCGAAGTGTGGGCGTCGAAGCGGTCGCGGACCACCGCCCGTGCGATGACGATGCCGGCGCAACCGCCGACCGCCTGGACAAAGCGCAATACCGTCAATGTGGCTATATCCGGCGCCAGCGCACACCCCACCGAGGCGACGGTGTACAGCGCCAGTCCGGCGTACAGGGGCGGTTTACGCCCGTAACGGTCGGCGAGTGGACCGTGCAGCGCCTGGCCAAGCGCCAGCCCGATGAAGAAACTTGCCAGCGTAAATTGGGCAGCAGCGGGATTGCCGCCGAATTCGGCGGCAATCGTTGGCAGGCTGGGCAGGTACATATCAATCGACATCGGCGCAAAGGCCATCAACGCGCCGAGGATCAGCAGCCAGGACAGCGGCGGTTGAGTCAGAACAGGCGCTCCGGGATGAGCAGTGGCGGAAGCGGTGTCCAAATCAGGCACGCCGCCCCGAAAGCACGGTGGACAGAGCGGTACGGATCGCCTCCGGATCGTCAATCCGACGCATCAGCTTGCCGATGTACTGCAATTGCCGTTTGCGCCCCCCGCGCTGCGAGATGGCCTGGGCCGCTTGCACCGCCGCCAGCAAATCCTCCGGCAACGGCACCCGGTTCAATTGCGCCCGGGTGAGTTCCACCAGTTGCTCGCCCAAATCCTGCAACGCGGTCGCCTCGCGCTTGCGCTGGCTTTTACTGGGTGGCAGCGGCGCTTCCGGGTCGTACCCATCTTCCAGGTCGTCGTTGAATTCGTCTTCTTGCATGGTGGAATTATTCCGAAATGACCTGATTAAGCGGCGGTACTAAAACTCCCCTCGCCCTTCGGGAAGAGGGCAAGGGTGATGCGCGCAAAAACGCCTAAGTGCCTAAATAGGCTTCCCGGACCCGGTGATCACCCAGCAACTCTCGCCCAGTGCCGGACAGAATGACGGTGCCGGTTTCCAGCACATAGGCGCGGGACGCGATCCGCAAGGCCATATTGGCGTTCTGCTCCACCAGCAGAATAGTGGTGCCGGAGCGGTTGATATCCTCGATCACCCGGAAAATTTCCTGCACCAGTCGCGGCGACAAGCCCATGGATGGCTCATCCAGCAACAATAGCCGACCTCGACTCATCAGGGCGCGGGCTACCGCCAACATCTGCTGTTCGCCGCCGGACAGGGTTCCCCCCGGTTGGTGCTGGCGCTCCTTGAGGCGCGGAAACAGCACCAACATCCGGTCATAATCGGCTGCGATTTCGTCCTTGTCGCTGCGCTGCCAAGTGGCTAATTGCAAATTCTCCCGCACCGTCAAATTGCCGAAGATGCCCCGGCCTTCCGGGACATGGGCAATCCCTCGTTTGACGATTTGATGCGCCGCAACCCGCTTCAAGTCCTGGCCTTCAAACCCAATCGCGCCGTTGTAGGGGATCAGCCCGGATACTGCCCGCAGGATCGAAGTTTTACCCGCACCATTCGCGCCGATCAGAGTGACAATTTCACCCTTCAGCACCGTAAACGACACCCCATGCAGCGCCCGGATACCATCGTAATGCACCGCCAGATCGCGCACTTCCAGTTGCAGATCGTCAAGATTATCCGCTGTGTCGCTCATCCGACTGGCCCCTCGCCCAAGTAAGCCTCCAATACCTTGGGATGATTCTGGATCACTTCAGGTGGACCCTCGACCAGGGTTTCACCGAAATCCAGCACCGTGATCCGCTCGCAGATGCCCATCACCAGCTTCATCTGGTGTTCGATCAGCAAAATGGTCAGTTTGAACTCAGTACGAATCCACTGGATAAATTCCATCAGCAAATCAATCTCGTTGGGATTCATTCCCGCCGCCGGCTCGTCCAGCAGCAACAGTTCCGGCCCAATCGCCAGCGCCCGGGCAATTTCCAGCCGCCGCTGCAAGCCGTAGGGCAGATTTTTGGCGGTCTCGCCGGCCAGATGCTCCAGCTTGAAAATCGCCAGCAGCCGTTGCGAATTCTCGATGATGCGCTGCTCTTCGCGGCGGTAACGCCCGATATGCAGCAGCGCTTCCAGCGGACTGTAGTCCGCCTGGGCGTAGTGGGCGATGCGCACGTTGTCCAGTACCGACAGGTCGCGGAATAAGCGGATGTTCTGGAAGGTACGCCCGACCCGCAGCGCAGTAATCTGGTGCGGGGTCTTACCCACCAGTTCGGTATTGCGCAGCCGGATGCTGCCCTCGCTGGCGCGATAAACCCCGGTAATCAGATTAAATATCGTGGTTTTACCTGCGCCATTGGGGCCAATAATCCCCATCAGATCGCCGTAATGGAGTTGCAGGTTGAAGTCGGAGACCGCGCACAGCCCACCGAAGTAATGCTTGACCTTAACGGCCGTCAGCAGCGTCATGGCTTCCCCCGGTTGGTTTATTAAGGCAGTGGTGGGCTTCCATATCGCGCTTGGGCACGAACCAGCGAAATTCGCGCAAGCCCATGATCCCACGCGGCCAGTACAGCATCACCAAAACCAGCAATAGCGGCATGATCACCATCCGCCAGACACCCAAATGGCTAATGACATACTCGTTCAGCGGATCGAACACCATCGCTGGCAGCCAGGCCAGCATCGCCGCCACCGTGGATGGCCGCAACAATTCGAGCAGCACCGTGTATGCGGTTGCGCCGAGGATAGAGCCGCCAATCGAAGCAATACCGCCCAGATAGACCATGATTAACACGTCAGTGGTCTTGATGATGTCGAATACCCGAGGACTGATGAATTGCAACAGGTGCGCAAATAATCCTCCCGCGATACCGGCGAAAAAGGACGACACCATGAACGCCATAAATTTTACCCGGCGGGTATTGACGCTCATTAAATCACTGGCGATTTCATCCTCGCGGATCGACAGCACCCCGCGCCCGTATTTGGAATAGACGAAGTTACGCACCACCCAGACAGTGACCACCACCCAGAAAAAGACCCAAGGCAGCGTAGTCAACTTCTTGATACCCGGAATGCCACGCGGGCCACCGATGTAGTCAATATTTTCGATCACCGACTTAACAATCATCAGAAACGCCAGGGTGATAATCGCTAAATAGTCGCCGCGTACCTTGAAAGACGGGACCGCGACAATTAACCCCAGCACCGCCGCCACCAATCCACCCATCAGCACCGCCAGCGGGAATAGCCACGGATGCGCCGCTATTGGCAGCACCTTCTGGGTCAGCAAGGCAGCGGTATAAGCACCCACCGCCATGAAACCGGCGTGAGCCAGGGAAAACTCACCCATATAGCCATTCACCAGATTCAGGCTGACGGTCAGGATAATATTGATCCCGACATACATCATCACCAACTGCACATATTTATTCAGCAGGTTGTATTCGGGAATAGCGAAAGCCAGGACAAAGCCGATGATAAGAAAGACCATCATTAGCCAGCGTTGCGCGATAAACCACTCCCAACCGCTTCTCAACAGGGCGCTCATACCTTTTGCGTCCTTGGCTTGCCCAGAATGCCGTAGGGCCGGATCACAATCAGCAGCAGCAGCAAGGAGAAGGCCACGAAATCCCGGTAAGTGGACGGAAAGAACGCGGTCACCATGATTTCCACTCCGCCGAGAATGAACGCGCCGATCATCGCCCCGCGAATGTTGCCAATGCCGCCGACCACCGCAGAGATAAATGCTTTCCAACCGACCATGATCCCCATATACGGATCAATCACCGGATAGGCAAGAGCGTACATGGTGCCTGCCGCGCCGGCCAATCCCGCGCCAATGGCGAAGGTAACCGAGATAATCAAATCCACCGGGACGCCCATCAGCGGCACGAAGGTTTTATCCCAGGAAATGGCCCGCATCGCCATTCCTACTGGAGTGCGGTGGACAACGTAATCCAGCAGGAACATTAAACCCAGCGACAGGCAGATAATGATGATCTGCAATGATGACACCGAAACCCCGCCCAGATCCCAAGTCACGTTTTCCAGCAACGCCGGAATGTGTTTGGGATAAGGGGCCAGCGCCAGGGTGAAATTTTCCAGAAACAGCCCCAGCCCCAGCGCGGTGATAATGGCCGACACCCGGGGCGCATTACGCAGCGGTTTATACGCCAGCCGTTCGATCAGCACGCCCAATAAGGCCGCGCCCGCCATGGTCAACAGCAGCGTCGGCAAAAAGGGCAGTCCCAGATACACAGCGGCGATAAAACAGAAAAAAGCCCCCACCATGAACACATCGCCGTGAGCGAAATTGATCATGGTCAGAATGCCGTAGACCATGGTGTAACCCAAGGCGATCAGGGCGTAGATACTGCCCAGTTGCAGGGCGTTTAAGGTCTGTTGCAGCCAATAGACAATACTTTCGCTCAAGGTGGTGACCCATGATGCTGCCGGTTAATCAAGAAGGGCGACCTGGCGGGTCGCCCTCGTGTGGAATGTAGCACAGGCTTCCAGCCGTGGACTGAATCACGGACTGGAAGCCCGTGCTACGACAAACTCTCAGGGATTAGCATTGGTGAAATAAGTAAACTTGCCATCCTTGATTTGCAGGATTACCGCGCTCTTGATCGGATCGCGGGAATCGGCCTGGAACTTCATATCACCGGTGACGCCCTTGTAACTCGGCAGCGTAGACAGCGCAGCACGGATCGATTCACGATCCGCCTTACCCGCATTCTTGATCGAGTTGAACAACAGACCGAAAGCATCATAGGTCAGCGCGGCTACATCGTCCGGCTTGACACCATAAGCCTTCTCATAATCGGCGATAAACTTCTTGGCCACCGGCGCGGCATTATCAGCGGCGTAATGAGTGCTGAAGTAATAGCCATTCAAATCAGCGCCACCCAAGGTTAACAGCTCGTTGCTGCCCCATGAATCGCTGCCGATGAAAGGAACCGTGATACCCAGACGCTTGGCCTGCTGCACTTGCAGCGGCACTTCACTGTAGTAGTTGGGCAGGAAGATCACATCGGGCTTGGCGTCCTTGATCTTGGTCAACTGCGCCGAGAAATCCTTGTCATTGGTCGTATACGTCTCAAAGGCGACGATTTTTCCGCCCAGCTTTTCGTAGTTCTCCTTGAAGACTTCAGCGATGCCCTTGTTGTAATCAGACGCTACGTCGTACAGCACCGCCGCCTTCTTGGCCTTCAGCTTCTCCAGCGCGAACTTGGCCAGTACGCCTCCCTGGAACGGATCAATGAAACAGGCCCGGAAGACATATTTCTTGGGCTGGTTGGTATTGGTGTCCAGCGTGGTCTTGGGATTGGTGGACCAGGGCGTGATCAGCACCGTCTCAGAGCTTTCGGCGATTTCCGAAGCCGGGATGGCATAACGGCTGGCGTTGGGACCGACGATAGCGGCGACCTCATCCTGGGTAATCAGCTTCTGAGCCGCAGCGGCGGACTGATCGGCCTTGCCGGCGTTATCCTCCACCACCAAAGCCACCTTCATTTTTTCCTTGCCGACTTGCAAACCACCGGCGGCGTTGATTTCCTTGACCGCCATTTCGGCAGCATTGCGGCAGGACGCGCCCACCGCAGGCATATCACCGGTCAACTCGGCGATAACGCCCAGTTTGATGGTTTTCTCGGCACCCCAGGCGGTGACGCCCAAGGAAATCAACATGGAAAATACCAGCAGGGATAGTGCTTTTTTCATCGATGTTCCTCGTCGGATAAAGGGTGGATTCCAAAACTTTGGGGTAATTTTGCAACGGCATCAAGACCATGAGCTTTCTCCCAGGACTTTCGCCAAGCCCTTTAGATTCGTCATACCCGCGAAAGCGGGTATCCAGTTTTTTCAGTGGCTTACTGGATTCCCGCTGACGCGGGAATGACGAAAAGCGAAAGTCCTGTCTCCATTACCCGTAACAATTATAGCCGCAGCGACACCGATTGCGCCGTCGTTTACAACTACAACGATCCTTTCGCTTCCCACACCGGGGCGATGATCTGTTCCGAACGCTTGCGGCAAACATTCTCCAAATCCCTGAGAATATTTTCCACGCCGATCAGCTTCTCCAGAATGTCGCGGATGTCGCGCAGGGTGAAAATCACGTCTACATCCATTTCCAGATATTTCTCGCGCTCGATTCGCTCCAGATCTTCAATGGCCGCCAGCATGCTGTCGCCCTTGTCCACCGTAGCACCCAGCAGCCGAATGAACACCCGAATCTTCTGGCGTTGCTGGGCCAGCCACTGGTTATACAGGTGGAGCAATTCATAGCCATCCTCAATCGAGTAAGCCTTGTAGCGAAACTTGAGCTTGAGATCATCGAAGCTGCTATGGCGGAGAGTCCGGCCCTCCTTCCACTCGTCCACCGTCTGCTGGAACTCAAGCGGCAGAATATCCACCCCGGCTTCAATCCGGTTCTTGATGAATTCCAGTTCCCCGGTTTCCTTCTCGATCACCTCGGCGGTCGAGCGCACCTGCTGGTGAATGGCGCCGGTTCGGGTGCAGGTTTTAACTGCCGGTTGGCCCGGCGTAGCGGCAGCCTGCCGATGACCTTCCCGCTCCGCTTCGATCCACTCGGAAATGGCAGCCTCGACCGCCCGCATCCGCGCCTCGACGGCATCGGCGTCGCGTTGTTCGGTCGAGGTCTTGCGCATATTCGCCCGCTCGGCCTCGGCCTGTTCGGCGACCGCCCATTCGGCAACCGCTTGTTCTATCGCTGCTCTTTCTATCGCTGACTTTTCCATAGCCGCTTTTTCCATGCTCGCCCGCTTGGCTGCCAACCGATCCGCTGCGGCCCGTGCCACTGCCGCTTTCTCAGCCGCCACCTTCTCAGCCGCCACCTTCTCAGCCGCTACCTTCGCGGCTACTGCCTGCCGCATCGCCAACACCCGTTCCTCAATCAAGCGTCGCCGTTCACGGGAATGGTTCATCACCAGCCACCCGGCCAGCCCGATGATCATCACCACCCCGATCAGCACGAACACCCCTGTCAGTTGCCAAGTTCCCATGCGCCGCGCCTATTGGTTGGTTGTCGGATTGATTCGGGTTTCAGACGGATGACCGCTCGGCTTCGCCACCGAATAATTCCAGCAGCCGAGGCAACCATAGCGCCAGTTCTCCGCTCATCAGGGCGAATTCGGCGTCGAATAGCGCTTCCGCAGCATCGGTTGCGGTGTCCCGCAGCGACTCCCGCACTACGTCGAGGAACTGGAGCCGGCGAATGACCAGAGTTTCATCCAGCACAAAGGCCACCCGTTCGTCCCAGCTCAGGCCGAGCCGGGTGACCAGTTTACCGGCTTGCAGATGGCTACGAATTTCATCGCCGGTCAGATCCTGGCCCCGGCAGCGCACGATTCCGCCCGCCACTTCATCTTCCCGCAACTCGCAGACATCGCCCAAGGCGAATTCCGCTGGTGCGCCGCCCTGGGCCAGCCAAGCGGTCATTACTGTGGTTGGGGACTGTCGAACCTGGGGCGGTGCGACCGGCAGCGTGTCCAGGGTTTTGCGCAGCATTCCGGTGATTTCCTCGACTCCACGCGGGCTGGCGCTGTCTACCACCAGCCAGCCGGCCATCGGATCGAGATAGGCATAACCCTGCCGGCTGCGGTTCAGGGCGCGGGGCAGGAGTTCCTGCACCAGTTGTTCGCGCAGTTCCTGCCTTTCCCGCCGTCGCACCGGTCGCCGTTGCTGATCCTCGATCACCGCGATGCGCTCATCCACCGCCTGGTTGATCACCATCGCCGGCAGCAGCTTTTCTTCGGTGCGCAAGCACAGCAGCAACCGCCCATTGACGACATGCACCAGTTCCGTTGCTTTGCGGCCCAGCGGTGGAGTCCAGCCAGCGATGCTGGGCTGGTGGCTGGGACACGGTTGAAAAGCGTAGCCTCCCAACCGCGCCGCCAGTGTTTCGGCGGTGAAGGGAAACGGCTCGAGCAAGCGTAGCAACGTCAAATTCTTAAACCACATGAGCAACCATCCGCTTCCGTAAATGGCCGGCATTATCCATGAGTTGCGCCGGTATCGCCAAGCCGATGAAAATACCGGCTTACCCTCTCTATCAGATTCAAAATGGAAGCGCGTAACCAACGGAAAAGTGATGGTAGGAGTGGCCTATAGCAATCTCATGAGAGGCGCGTAGTCATGGCAAACCACTTACCCTTGATTGATGATGACGGCGAAGTCCGCGAACTGACTGCCGAGAATTTCACTCATTTCAAACCCGTTACCGAGGTCTTGCCGGCGTCCCTGTTGAAGAAGCTGGGGGTGCGCGGCCACCAAAAGACGCCGACGAAAGAGCGCATTACTATTCGCCTGTCTGCCGAGGTGGTGACCGCATTCCGCGCAACGGGCAAGGGTTGGCAAACCCGGATGGACGCGGCGTTGCGCGACTGGATTCAGCAGCATCCTTGATCTCCGGCTGACTATTTCAGGACTTTCGCTTTCCGTCGTTCCCGCGTAGGCGGGAATCCAGTAAGCCGCTGAAAAGCCTGGATACTCGCTTTCGCGGGTATGACGAATTTACCGGTTTAGCGAAAGTCCTGTATTTATGCGTTCCCAACAGCACGGCGAGGTTTTCGAGGCAGGAGCGACCTTCGGGCCGCGATGTTCGCGGACTACAGGACTACAGCCCGCTCCTACAATTCAATAGCAGGGACGCTCCAGCCTTTCATGCGGGCGGACAGGGCTTCCATTTGGCCGCCGGGGCTGATGTGGGCGATAAAGCAAAGGTCGGCTAGAGCAGCGACCAGTTGGTTACGGCAGCGGGCGGAGTCGAGAGTGGGGCGATGCGGTGCGGCCTCAAATGGCGATAGCAGGAGCAGACGACCACTGGTCAGGGCGGTTCGCCAGACGCCGGGGAGGCGCATTCCGTTGAGGCTGCGTGCCGGGCACAGGATCAGCGACGGGCTGCCGCGCAATAGAATCCGCAAGCATTCCTTTTCGACCGGGGAATGGAAGCCGCTGATGACGGTTTGGCCTTGATCGCGGAGTTGGGCGGCGGTGTCGTAGGCGCGCAGGAGGGCGTCGCCGGGACAGCGAGCGGAACAGAACAGCGCGGTTTTAGGCGCGTTGAGCAGGGCCAGGTTGCCGATGGCCCAGAGTTGGCGGGGAGCGGAGTCGCCGAGGCGCTCGGAGAGTTGGCAGGGCCAGAGGGCGTTGTCGGGAGTCAGTGACAGCATGAGATCGCCCGGTTTTTTGCAGAGGGAAACGGAGGCAGATCCTGGATTAGCCAGCGACGACGTATTCCATGTTACGCGGGTTTTCAACATGCTGAGAGGCGTTTAGCAACTCCAGCCCTACCACGTTTCCATCTTTGTCATAATCGAGAATCAAACCGGGTTTGTCCTCATCGCTTTCTTCAATCGGTTCATCACGGAATAGAATTCGCAATACGTCTACTTCCGGGTCGTAGATGACTTTCATGTCAGTTTCCAGTATTTGCTGATTTTGCTTGTTCGGTAAACCGTCACCACTTTTGGCGGTGATACGGTCTCATTTACCATCACCCGTACTAGATAAACCTTTTGGTTGATGTTCACTTGGGATTGATAGCACACGATATTACCATATCCAGGTACTTTTTGCTGAGGCGCGGCCAGTACGACTTCCACCACGGTCAACGGGATACCGCGCAACTCCATTTCCTGCTGAACATGAGCTGAAAATTGGTAGTTCATTCTTCTTCGTCGGATGGGTTTGGAGAACTTCGGAGTAATGTGCTAGACACGCAAACTATCGTATTAGATCAATTTCCAGCGGTTTAGCTTTATTGAACTGGCTCACGCCGAGGATGCTGAAGCCAATAATGTTGCCCTGCTCATCCACACGCTCCATAACAGCATCGTTCGAGGTTTCTTTCATATACCCGCTCCCTTGGCAAAACTGCACTTCGAGGTAGTCGGCCTCGGCATCGAACCAGACTTTTATATTGTCGGCCATAAATTTTCTCCGGGTTTTGGTTTGTCCATCAAGTAAGCAGTAACGATAACTGCATCGCTTCCAAGATCTTCATTCATCCTCGCTTTCAGCATTACGACCCATTCGATATTTGATGTCGTAATTGATGATGAAGTCCAATTCTTCGTCGGTAAAGCCGTAGTGCTTCGCTAAAATGCAGTCGATTTCGTTGATTATCGGTTTGGATAAACTTGGGCGAAACTCTTGAAATTCGCAATCTTGCCGCTTGCGAATAAATGAGTTCTTCTCGTAATCCTGCATTAAGCGGTCGAACACCTCAGACATATTTTTGAGGCTTTCATCACTAACTTCACCTACTGGAATCTGTTCCACATCTGTCCCAGTGATATTTCTACCGTTCCCGATAGAAATAAACCAAAAGAAAAACAGGGTTGAGTTTAGCAATGCACTAATAAACTTTCCGTATTGCTTATCAACAAAATATAAATCTCTAAAGTGATGAATTGATCGTGAACGAGTAGGGCTTTTAAAATATTGTTCAAAATCCATCGCTCGAATCCAATAACGTGGGCTTCGATGGTAGTGTGTCAAAAATCCTCTCTTGTTAGACGGATAATAGTTATAAACAACTTTTTGGTTCTTCTTTTCAATATGTTGAAGAACACTTGTAGCTTCATAACTACCAATTTGCGGAATCCGTTTAAGCCGAATTTGTAAGAAGGAGCGAGTATATTCAATTCGATTGAATAAAGTTGGACGTTCCTCCGCATTCCAATGATGATAGCGTGTACTCCAAATATGTGGATCAATATTTTTTTCATTAGCACCTAAATAGATACAGAGACGCTGATCTACACCATCGAAGAGTTTAGATGGTCGGATTGCGTAGGTACTACACCAGTTGTTACGGAATCGCTTCAAAAGCACGTTGCGGAGTGAAATAGTCTCATCTAATCCAATAACTCCAGTTGGGACAATCATTCCAAACCGGCCAGAATGTCGTAATAGCCTACAAGACCTTTCCATACAAAAAGCATAAAGGTTATCAGCAAGTTCGGAGATATATTGCTCTTGATGGAGACGATAAGAAGTGCTTACCAGTTTATACTCCACATACGGCGGATTCCCAATAATCACATCAAACCCGCCGCTATTCATAATCCCGTAGAACTCCACGAACCAATGAAACGGCTGGTGCGACTTCACCCATTGAGCGTAGTCGGCTTTCTTGTTTAATTTCACGCCATATTCGCCCGCCAAATAGCGATGAAGTTCATCATCCAATGCCTTGAGTCGCTTGCGTAATTCCATCTTGTGTGCTGCTGGCACCGAGCCATCACCCTCGACTTGCCGTTGCCGGAACGCATCAAAGGTCTGCTGCAAATCCGCCGCTTTCACTGCAATTTTCTCCATCGCATTATCAAAATCCATCTGGCCGGTCACCGCTTTTTTCACCTCATCATAAGTGGCATAACCCACCAAAGTATTTCCGGCACGGATGTTGAAATCAATATCCGGCAACGGTTCAATACCCAGATTCGGTTTATTAGCGTCCGGTTCCACCTGCGCCGCCAGCTTGAGAAACAGTCGCAACTTACAGATTTCCGTCGCCTCCTCCATAATATCCACCCCGAACAGATTATTCAGAATGATGCTTTTGAGAACGAAATAGCGACGGTTCGGATGTGCCGCCACCCGCTCCAACACCTTGCGGAAATCGGAAAATTTCTCTGGCCGATGCTTCTCGCCAGAACGATCCAGATCAGCAACAAACGCCTCCATCCGATCCAGACACGCCTCATACAACGGTTCCAGGATAGTGAGCGCCGCAAACAAAAACGCCCCGGAACCGCAAGTGGGGTCCAACACCGTGACTTTCTCCACTGCCCGCCACAACGCTCGCAACAAATCGGGGCCTTCGCAATTCTCAATCACATCCTGGGCAAACTGGCGAATGTCCAGATTCAGCGTAATCAACTCGTTAATCTCGCGCACCTCGCCCGCCGCTAATGTCGCCCGCACCTCCTGATAACGCTTGCGCCGTGCTACGACTTCGCGCCAAATCTCAGTCGGCAGCGCATAGTCCGGCGGCGCCGGCTTATTCCAATGAGTCCGTTGCGAAACATCATTCAAGCCCGCCGCAATCTCATCTGGCAATACTGCATTGACGCCATGGCGCACTGCCGGATAAAGATAACGATCCGGATCAATCCTGAGTGCATCCCAAAGGGTCGGACCATCGGTATTTTCAAATGCAATCCTGCACTTGGGTCGGGCCACATCAAACAGAAAAGGCAGAATAGTATTCTTAGCAATATAATCGGTAATATCCTCCTTGGTGTAATACGCGCCCATCTGCTTCTGGTTAATATACTTCTCGAAAATATAGCCCAATACATCCGGGTTAATCTCATTATCCTTATGCAACCGGCGCTCATCCAGATGCCACTGATACTGATCAAAATAATTGAATATCTGGATAAACGCCGTATCGGAAATCTGAATATCAGTATATCGCTCTTCAATCGAATGTTTCTCAAACATGCCGCCATTCAAATAGGGAATCCGGCCGAGCAGTTTTTCCAACTCCGGCGAGCGGACTTTACCGCCCAAGCCTTCGTGAAACAGTCGCAGCAGAAAATAGCGGTAAAATGAATAAAACGCATCCTTGCCTTTTTCCTGTTGGCACTGCTCCAATCGGTGGCGTAGATAATCCCGATCATCGGCCAGAAACCCCTTACGCTGAATGAAATAGACAAACATCAACCGATTCAACGTCACCGACGCATACCATTCCTGGTCAGCTTTCTCACCGATACCGATAATAAACTGGAGAAAACTCGCATGTTCCTTCTTGAACTGATCATAAAAGCGCTTGGTCACCCGTTCCACATTGAAGCCGGCGCGGGCGCGGCGCGTCACATCAACCAGCGTTAATGCTTCCTCCTCATCCAGAGTAAAAGCAATGGCTTGCAGCTTTTGGATCAGCGCATCCCCGGACTGATGACGATGCAAAACATGTTCACGGCACGCAGTCGGCTTACCCGGTTCGCGCTTTACCCACTGCCAAATCTGTGTCGTCTGTTCCGCATCAGTAAAAATGATGAAATGCTCATGAGTCGCCTTGGCAACCTCATGCTCAATCTGACGGCGGATCGCATAACCGGGCAAAAGCTCACCCGCAGGTGTCGGACACTCATAAGCCACCATACCGCGTTTTTGCGCAATCGCCCGAAGAATCCGGGTCTGCCCATTAGCTAAAAAATCCAGCACCAGCTTGCAATAATCCCAACCGAGTTCATCAACAAACAGAGTACGAAAATCAAAAGCCTTGAGTCGTTGGCAAACACAAATAGAATTCATATTACTTATATCCTGTAAACAAACGCTTGATGGCAGGAACGGGCTAAAGCCGGCTCCTACGACTTGGGTATCGGCGCTAATCCCATTGAGCAAATAATCCGTGGCTCATCGGTATAATCATCTTCGTGAATAATACACAGTCGATCCTCATCATGCAGCGCCATAACCAACTCGACCCATTTTTCATCACTCATGCCGGCCCGCAGTTGCCGATTGAGCGTATCCGTAGCCGACTGCCGCAGTGGATAGCGGTAAATGGCCTCGATCACCTTGGAGAGTTGCGGTAGATCAAACAACGTACCCTGGATCTGTTCAGCATAGCGCTTTAACCGCACATAACTGCGAAAACGCGCCCCCGAAGGTCGGCCTAATTGTCCCCCTGTAGATTTCTCCTCAGCCGCTGCCGCTTCAATCCCCTGGATGACCAATGCATGATGATTCTCCTGCCGCGCCAGAGCAGGCGTATCAGGGGTACATTCAGCCGCCTTCAGAATTTCAAATTGTGATTCAGTCACACTATTGCCATTTTGATCGACCCATGACAGCAGGTCATTACCCGTAGCGGTGCGTAGATAGACTAAAACGCCATACGGTTTATTCTTAGTCGCAACGTGAGGCTGCGTCGAGTAGACCACCGCCGGCAATTCGGATATCGTCTTTTGCAAAGCAGGAAAACGATCAATGGCGTTTTTCCAAATCTGATACGCATAAGAGATTAAATCCACTTCGGCATCGGCATCATCGTCCAGAATACCGGCTTTCTCATGATACAAATCCAGCAGCTTTCGTTTTTCGCGTTCATCCTCGAAAAATGCTTCATCCGTTCCTACCACCTCGGCATTTTCCCGCAACCTCTCCCGCACGCGAGCGCGCAGGCGAATTAACCTCTCTACGCCATCAGCGGGTAAAAACGAATAGCAGAAAATCTTTTCCGCCTGCTGACCAATCCGATCCACCCGGCCCGCCCGCTGAATCAAGCGGATAATTGCCCACGGCAAATCAAAATTGACGATAATCGCCGCATCCTGAAGGTTCTGACCTTCGCTTAATACATCGGTGGCAATTAACACCCGCAATTCATCAGTGGGCTTAATTTGATCGCGTTTCTGGTTACTCACCGGACTGAAGCGCCAAGCGCAAACAGTCGGATCGGCATTGCTACCGGTCACTCCTGCAATCTGCTCTACGCCCCGCGCCCGGAGTTGAGTTTCAAGATAGCGCACCGTATCGGCAAATTGGGTAAAAATAATAACCTTCTCACCTCGATGCGTTTTATTGACCAGCTTGAACAACGCATCCAGCTTGGTATCCTGTCCTGCCTGCCACTCGCCACCACCGGTTAAAATCGTTAACAGAGCCATCGCATCTGCATTCAAATCCGCCCTCAGTGCGTCGGTCAGCAACTCAGGACGCAGCCATTTGAACCGGTTTTTAAGCGGTTGCGCATAGCGCTGATAAACCAGCGCCGCCCGCTGTTTGAAATCGGCGGCAGCGTGCGCTATTCGCGGATTTGGCGGTTGGGTAGGGTCCTCATTCTCCTGCTCGATTCCTTCCATAAATGCACCTTCATCATCCATGTCTTCATCATAATGACCAGCGTCGAGCAGGCTGGAATCCTGGGTTCCTAGTGGCAAGGGCAGGCCATGATCAATCGCATGGAGGAAAACGTAATTGCGTAGAATATGGCGCTCAACCGACTGCTGAAAAGCCTCACCGCTGCTTTCCAGGCGCTTGAACAGATTAGTCCGACAGAATCCCATCAGCCGCTTACCGGCACGGGACAAGGCTTCCAGCAGCTTCGCTTCACTGGGCGTCGGCGGTTGCCGGGATGCAGTAGCAATGTAATTGCCCAGTCCATAGCGAGGAAGATGCAGATCGTTAATCGCGCTCACGGTAGCCGGTGCATAAAATCGGGCATAGTGATCATCGGGATTCTGGTCATTAATTCTGAACTTGACCGTTTTGGGGATGCGTTCCGGGAAACCGGAATGAGTGCCATCCTCGAATGTCAGCACGGGTCGCCCACTGACCGGATCCAGTGTGGTGTAATTAGCCTGAATGAAATGGCGAGTGCGGCGCACCATATAAAGCCGCATTAACTCGCGCCAATCCTCGGTGTATTCGCTTTTCTCAAATGCAGCCAGCGAGCGCAGCGAACATTGATAACGGCGACTGAACTCCGTTTCGCCAATATCCCGTAATAACCGTTCCGGGCGAATCCCCAAATCCAGATGCTCCGGGACAAACAAACGCAGTTGATTGGAAAGGTCGGTATAGGTTTTATTATAGGGAGTGGCCGAAAGCAGGATGCACTTGGCGCTGCTTTCCCCAATGTAATTCTGAATCGCCTGGAACCGCTGGCCTTCACGATTGCGCAGGTTGTGGCTTTCGTCAATCAGCACCAGGCGAAATCGGGCGGGAACGGTGGGGAGTTCCTTGATCACCTTGCTGAAAGGAACAATTTTAGCGTGTAGCCCGTATTGATCGGCATAACTCCGCCACAGGGCTGTCAGGTTTTTCGGACAGAGAATCAGGGTACTAACACCCTGGTCGTCCTCAAAAATTTTTGCCAGCGCGGTCGCCATCAGGGTTTTACCCAAGCCGACCACATCACCAATCAGAACCCCGCCGCGCTTATTCAAATGATGCGCGGCGATTTTCACCGCAGCGACCTGATAATCAAACAGGCGATGACCAAACTCCGGCGGAATCCGAAATTCAGCCAAACCGGCGCGGGCTTCTTGCGCCAGGTGATAAGCCATCTTGATGTAAATCTGATAAGGCGGCAGCGGCATCTCCCGCGCCCAGCTTTGCTCAATGACCTGCGCCAACTCAGCGGAAATATCCACGCACCAGCGATCAGCCCAGCGATCTTCAAACCACTGGGTCAATTTCAGGCCGGCATCGTAATCAAGTACATCAACATTCAGTTCACCTTGATGAGCCAAACCCGATAGCGTCAGATTACTGCTGCCGAGATAGCCGACAATCGGACTCACCGGATCGTCGCGAAACAGCAGGTAGAGCTTGGCATGGAGTAGATGCCGCAAAAACAGCTTGACCCTGAGTTTTCCGGCCCGGAGCTGCACCACCAACCGGCGTAAGCCCGCTTCATCGGCGTTGCTCGGCGCCCCCAAGGTCAACTGCTGGCGAAACTCCTCCGCCAGTTTCTGCTTCAGACGCAGCGCAGTCTGACTATCCGGCGAATCCTGGCGCGGTATCGGGCTGAGTGCGGTGCGGAGTTCATCCTGCGGCAACCGTTGCATCCCCACCAGCAGGCGGCAGCAATGCCCGCTCCCGCCCGGCCAGGCATCAATACCGGAATCCAGCGCCTTCCAGCCGCGTAGATTGAAATAGCCAACACAAAAATCGGCGCGGTAAGCCAGTTTCAGCGTATCCCGCAAGGCGGGGAGAAGTCCATTTTCGATATTGTCAAAAACTCGCGGCATAGCGCGCTCCCCAATAAAAGGGGACGCCGGCTTCTGGCCCGGGAACTGAACGCAGGCTGGAAGCCGATGCCACCTTTCGATCCTTCAAATAGAATCGCTATAGCGCCGAATATCCGGCGCAGTTGCCAGCAGGGATTGCGCCTGAGCCAGCGCATTTTGCACATGCGGCGTCAGCAGATGGGCATCGAGAGCGGCATCATCGGCCCACTCCTCGACGAAGGTAAAATCAGTCGGATCGGCTCTGTTCCACAGAAGCTGATAGTGGATGCAACCCGGTTCTTTTCGGGTCGGTTCCAGCAAGCAATGAAGCAGCGCTTGCAGTTCCCGAACCTGGTCAGGCCGAGCCGTAATCCGGGCGACCACTTTCACTGTTGCATTCGACATACAGGTTTCCTCGTAACAATGCGGTGATAAAATTTTATTGCATCGCAGCAAAAGCTGTACTATGCTGCGATGCAACATTTGCGACTACCCACGACAACTCCTGGAGATTCTAACCATGGCTAACGATGCAATGACAAAGATGTCGGAACAGTACCAGAACTTCCTGGCCCCAGTGATGAAAGCCAATAAGCTGTCTGCGGCCAATCTGGAAAGCCTGGTCACTTTTCAGATGGGTGCCCTGCAAGCCTATGTTGACATGGCGATAAGCCGGATGAAGGCTGCCGCCGAAATTAATGACCCGGCCAGTATGCAGTCCTTCATGTCCAGTCAATCCGAGGCGATTGCCAGCCTGCAACAAAAACTGCTGGACGACACCAAGACCCTGGGTGAATTGGCGGCCCGTTTCAAGGCCGACTTCGACAAGTTGATTCAGGAAAGCCTGTCATTCACCCAATAAATCCAGGACTTTCGCTTTCCGTTATTCCCGCGTAGGCAGGAATCCAGTAAGCCGCTGAAAAGCCTGGATACCTGCTTTCGCGGGGATGACGAACTTACGGGTTTAGCGAAAGTCCTGTATTAACCGGTTCGCCCTGAACCACCACCAGAACCTTCATTCCCTGCCAATGCCTGAAACCCGGATTATCGTTGGCCTGTCCGGCGGCGTAGATTCTTCGGTCGCCGCCCTGCTGCTGGTCGAGCAGGGCTACAACGTGCATGGGGTATTCATGAAGAACTGGGAGGACGCTCAGGATACCGGCTATTGCGCCGCTGCTGAGGATCTGGAGGATGCGCGGGCAGTCTGCGAAACCCTGGGTATTCCGCTGCATCAGGTCAATTTCACGACCGAGTATCGCGACCGGGTGTTTCGCTATTTTCTGGACGAGTACCGCGCCGGACGGACGCCCAATCCTGACGTGTTGTGTAACACCGAAATCAAGTTCAAAGCATTTCTTGATCATGCCAAGCGGCTGGGCGCTGACACTATCGCCACCGGCCATTACGTTCGCGGCGTCGAACAGGGCGGGCGACGTGTACTGCTTAAAGGTCGCGACCCCGGCAAGGATCAAAGCTATTTCCTGCATGGACTCAGCCAAGCACAATTGACCGACGCGCTGTTTCCAATCGGCGAGTTACATAAAAGCCAAGTGCGCGAACGGGCCGCCGCTGCCGGCTTGGTGACCCATGACAAAAAGGACAGCACCGGCATCTGTTTTATCGGCGAGCGCCGGTTCCGCGACTTCCTGAACCGTTATTTGCCGGATCAGCCCGGCCCGATCCGCACTGCGGACGGTGACGTGATCGGCGAACACACCGGCCTGATGTTCCACACTATCGGTCAACGCCAGGGACTGGGTATCGGCGGGCGACGCGACAGCAGCGGCGAACCGTGGTATGTCGCCGACAAGGATCTGGAACACAATACCTTAATCGTGGTTCAGGGATGCCACCACCCGGCCCTGTTCCATCATCGCTTGCGCACCGCACCGCTGCACTGGATCAGTGGCGAACCGCCCGCTACGCCGTTGGCGTGTCAAGCCAAGATTCGCTACCGACAGCAGGATCAGATGTGCGTTCTGAAAATAGTGGCCAGCGGCGAAGCGGAGGTCTGTTTTACCGAGCCGCAACGGGCGATCAGCCCAGGACAGTCGGTCGTTTTCTATCTCGATGAGGTCTGTCTGGGTGGCGGAATCATCACTACCGCCTATGCTTGAATCCATCCGCGCCACCCGAACGAACACCCTCACCCCATGCCCCAAACTGATCATGATCGCGTTATCGCCCTCGCCGGAGTCGTGCAAGCTGCCGATCTGGTCCGTGCTATCGCCCAGCGCGGCCAGGCCAACCCGGAAGATGTAGAAGCCTGCTTGGCCAGCCTGCTCAAGATTGATGCCACCAGCAGCGCCGAAATCTACGGCGGCGCCACCCGGCTCCGCAGCGGTTTACGCCTGCTTGAACTGCAGCTTAATCATCCACAGGATATGGAGTTGACCCGCTATGTCGTGGCGCTGCTGGGACTGGAACGTAAATTGGCCCGGCAGCCGGGGCGGCTGCAAACCCTCCGCGACGGTATCGAAGAGGTGATCCAGAATCTCAGCTATTTTCCGGTGGACCACAGCAACACCACTGCCCGCTTCGCTGATCTCTATTTGAACAGTCTGAGTACCTTGTCACCGCGCATCATGGTCAATGGTGACCCCGCGAACCTGAACAACCCGGAAAATGCCAACCGGATTCGGGCACTGCTGCTGGCCGGGATTCGCGCGGCGATGCTGTGGCGGCAAAGTGGCGGCGGGCGACTGACGCTGTTGCTCCGGCGCAATCCGCTGCTGCGGGAAACCCGGCGGCTGCTGACCGCAGTGGATTAAATCGCCGGCTTCAGCTTTTCCGATACGCCTCCATCACGTTGGGCAGTTGCCCGATCTTGTCGAGAACGCGGCTAAGCTGCACTACATCGGTAATTTCCAGCGTTAATCCCATACGGGCGATAGAGGTTTCCCGGTCGGTCAGGGTATTGGCCCCGATCACGTTGACCTGTTCGTTAGCCAGGATCGAAGTGATGTCGCGCAGCAGCCCGGAGCGGTCATGGGCGACGATCATGATATCCGCCGGATAAGTCGCCGGCGTCTCGCCCCAACCCACTTCAATAATCCGCTCGTGGCGCTGGCTGGCCAGCGCCAGCAGATTAGCGCAATCCTGCCGGTGGATAGTGACGCCGCGTCCCTGGGTGATATAGCCGGCAATCGGATCGAACGGCGCGGGCTGGCAGCAATGCGCCAGTTGGGTCAACAGCCGCCCTACCCCACGAATTCGCACCTCGCCCTTGCCGGCTTCAGGGGGCCTGGGCTTGCGGACTATAGGCAGACTTTCCCCCACGACAGGCGCCGCCGGCAACAAATCCTGAATCTTGGCGACCACCTGCGCTGTGGTCAGCGCGCCGTGGCCCAGCGTGGCGAATAGATCATCGGGTTTGGTGAAATTAAGCTTCTCCGCCACTTTCTCCAACTTAAGATGACGGATGCCCAGCCGCTGAAATTCCCGCTCCAGAGCAGCGCGGCCAGCGGCGATGTTCTTGTCCAGATCCTGCTGGATGAACCACTGACGGATTTTGTCACGCGCCCGGTTGGTCTTGATGTAGCCCAGATGCGGGCTGAGCCAGTCGCGGCTGGGACCGCCGGTTTTAGTCGTCAGCACATCGACCTGTTCACCGTTTTTGAGTTCGTAAGCCAGCGGCGCAATCCGGCCATTGACCTTGGCGCCCCGGCAACGGTGCCCGACCTCAGTGTGGATGTGGTAGGCGAAATCCAGCGGGGTGGCGCCGCGCGGCAGATCGACAATGGCGCCCTTGGGGGTGATGGCGTAAACCCGATCCTGAAACGCTTCGGCCTTGAAGCGCTCCAGTAAATCGCCGTCGTCGGCCTCGTCCTCGCGGTACTCCAGCATTCGCCGCAGCCAAGCGATGTGCTGTTCGGTTGCGCCGCTCGACGCGCCGCCTTCTTTGTAGCGCCAGTGCGCGGCGACCCCCAACTCGGCGTGCTGGTGCATGTCGGCGGTGCGAATCTGCACTTCCACCGCTCGGCCTTCCGGGCCGACCACCGCCGTGTGCAACGACTGGTAACCATTGGGCTTGGGGTGAGCGATGTAGTCATCGAACTCGCGGTCAATGTGGTTCCAGTGGGCATGGACCACACCGAGCGCGGCGTAGCAATCGTTCACGGTTTCCACCATCACTCGCACCGCCCGCACATCGAAAACCCGCTCGAAGGACAGTTTTTTGCGCTGCATCTTGCGCCAAATACTGTAGATATGTTTGACCCGTCCACCGATTTCGGCGCGGATTCCCGCCTGTTGCAGGTAGTCGCGCAGATTATCCATCACTCGCGCGATGTAGCGCTCCCGATCCGCGCGACGTTCGTCCAAGGCGGCGGCGATCTGTTTGTAGGTGACCGGGTCCAGATAGCGCAGCGCCAAATCTTCCATTTCCCACTTGATCCGGCCAATGCCAAGCCGATTCGCCAGCGGGGTAAAAATGTCCAGCGTTTCCTGGGCGATGCGCTGTTGCTCCCCAGCGGACCACTGGCTCAGGCGGCGCAGGGCATGAAGCCGCATCGCCAGCTTGATCAGCACCACCCGAACATCCTGCGCCATCGCCAGCAGCATCTTGCGCAGGCTTTCCAACTGGCGACCGGCGTGCTGGCTGTTCTGATGCAACTCACCGATGGCGTCCAGCTTGGCGATGCCGTCGACCAACAGAGCAATACCCGCCCCGAACTCCTCCCGCACCGCCGCCCGCTTGAACCGCCCAGAGGTGACCGGCTCGTGCAACAGAGCCGCCGCCACCACCTCGTGGTCCATCCGCAGATCGGCCAGAAGATCCGCAACCGCCAGATCGGGGCCGTCGCTCAGCAGGTAAGCGCGCCGCACAACTTCGATTTGAGCAGGCGACCAGGGCAACTGCAAGGTGTTCAGCCACGTATCAAAATCCGCGCCGGCCAGCGCAGTCTGTCTGGAAGTGACCATGATGCATCCCCGGAAAGCAATTCAGAATGGAGGGTCCGCCCAGCGCTGGGAGGCGGAGCGGACAATGCGGGGTTCGGGGCGGACGGGTGAGTTTGGAATTATTGGGACAGCGTAATTCACCGGGATCGCACCCCTCCCCCTCGATAAAGGGGGAGGGCCGGCGGAAGAGCGGGAACGACGCGGACTAATTGTTCTTGGCGCCTTGATCCACCCACTTGCGGATCATCACCAGCTTGTCTTCCGGCAGTTTTACCTTGCCGTGCGGCATCTGGATGGAAGGATTCACGCCGGGACGGCCTTCGATCAAGCGGTTCAGGCTGCTGTTCAGGCTTTGACCGGCGATGATCACCGGGCCGTTTTTGGTGCCCTTCATCAATTCGTCGTAGGTGCTCATCGCCAGACCACTGGCTTTGTAGCCCTCGGTATTGGGCGCGGTATGGCACTCCAGGCAGTGTGCTTTCAAAATCGGATGCACGTCCTTCTGGAAGCTCACCGGCCGGTCGGAACTGCCGCCGCAGCCCGCCAGTACGCCTAATCCCAACACCAACGCGGATGCAAGCAATTTACGAGCATTCATGGATCGCCCTTTATGATGAGTTGTTTTCGATGAGTCTGGATGATACCGCCATAATCTTATCAAACTCCGGCGAGTCGGGGATGCCAAGGTCACACGATTCATCGTCCGCACCCCATCATCGGCCTGGACCAGAGGCTTCCCGTTCCGCTTGATCGGAAAAAAACGGGTGAAGCGGTTTTTCGCAGAATCAACACCCGCTATTACCCGCATGGAAAACCATCTTATCCACGATTCGGCGTTATACTAGGCTATTAAAAATCACAGCGCCCGACGCCAAAATTCGGACGTTCGCTCTCTTCCGATGTCCGGCGGCATGCAGTTTGTAGCATCGCCACTCAGACAGTTCGCAGCGACTCCTGCCGTCGGGCATAGCCTCAACCGTCAACATAATAGGATGAAAAACGTGACGAGCCCGAAACTCCAACCCGATCTGCAACGCATCATCGAAGCCCGCCACCATGATCCCTTTGCCGTGCTGGGCCGCCATCCCCAGGACAAGAAGGTCGTGGTGCGCGCACACCTGCCCTACGCTCAGGAGGTTCACATCGCCGAGGGAAATCTGCCGATGGAGCGGGTTCCCAACACTGATCTGTTCGAGTGGCACGGCAAACCCGATCAGGTTCCCGAACGCTATCGGCTGATCTGGCGCGATTCCGACCACCACGAGCATATTTCCCACGATCCTTACTGCTTCCCGCCGCAACTGCCTGATTTTGATCTGTATCTGTTCGGCGAGGGCAAGCACTGGCACGCCTACCGCTTTCTAGGCGCGCATCCGCACCAGGCGGATGGCGTCGCTGGCGTCCTGTTCGCGGTGTGGGCGCCCAGCGCTGAGCGGGTCAGCGTGGTCGGCAGCTTCAACCGCTGGGACGGCCGGATTCACCAGATGCGGGTGCGCGGCGGCAGCGGCATCTGGGAATTGTTCATTCCCAACCTGTGTCCCGGCGATCTGTACAAGTTTGAAATCCGCAATCGCCATAGCGGCGCGATCCTGCTGAAATCCGACCCCTACGGCCAGCAGTTCGAAATGCGGCCCAGCACCGCCACCATCGTCACCAAAGCCGACTCCTACGCCTGGCGCGACGCAGACTGGTTGACCCAGCGCAAAAACGCCGACTGGCTGCACGGGCCGATGTCGGTCTACGAAGTCCATCTGGGTTCGTGGCGGCGCGGCCCGGAAGGCGAGTTTCTCAATTACCGGGAAGTGGCTCACCAACTGGTCGAATACGTTAAGGAAACCGGTTTCAGCCATATCGAATTGCTGCCCATCACCGAGCATCCCTACGACGCCTCCTGGGGTTATCAGACCACGGGTTACTACGCGCCCACCAGCCGTTTCGGCACCCCGGACGATTTCCGCTACTTCATTGATTATTGCCATCAGCACCACATTGGCGTGATTCTCGACTGGGTGCCGGCCCATTTCCCCAAGGACGCCGCCGGTCTGGCCCGCTTCGATGGCGAGGCGCTGTACGAACACACCGACCCGCGCAAAGGCGAGCATCTCGACTGGGGTACGCTGATCTTCAACTTTGGCCGCTACGAGGTGAAAAACTTCCTGCTGTCCAGCGCCCTGTACTGGATTGAGGAGTTCCATCTCGACGGTTTGCGGGTGGATGCGGTCGCCTCGATGCTCTATCTCGACTATTCGCGCAAGGAAGGCGAGTGGATTCCCAACAAGTACGGCGGGCGCGAGAACCTGGAAGCCATTGATTTCATGCGCGAGCTGAATACGGTGGTTCACAGCGAACATCCCGGCGCGCTGGTGATTGCCGAAGAGTCCACTTCCTGGCCGCAAGTCACCCGGCCCACCTATCTGGGCGGGCTGGGCTTCAGCATGAAATGGAACATGGGATGGATGAACGACACGCTGCGCTACATGGCGCAGAATCCGATCCATCGCAAGTATCACCACGATCTGCTGACCTTCAGCATGCTGTACTGCTTCACCGAGAATTTCATGCTGCCGTTCTCGCATGACGAGGTGGTGCATGGCAAAGGCTCGATGGTTAACAAGATGCCGGGTGACGAATGGCAGCGCTTCGCCAACCTGCGGTTGCTATATCTGTACATGTTCACCCATCCCGGCAAGAAGTTGCTGTTCATGGGGACCGAGTTTGGTCAAGGCACCGAGTGGAACAGCGCCACGACGCTCGACTGGTATGTGCTCCAGTACGGTTTCCATCAGGGGATGAAGCAACTGGTTACCGATCTGAACCAGCTCTATCACAGCGACCCGGTGCTGCACCATTACGAATTTGAATGGCAGGGTTTTTCATGGATTGATTGCCATGACGCAGAGCAATCCATCCTCAGCTACCTGCGCAAGAAGGATGATGATTTTCTGGTCGTGGTGGTGAGCTTCACGCCAGTGCCGCGCCACGGTTATCGGATTGGAGTGCCCCGCCCAGGCCGGTATACGGAAATCCTGAATTCCGACTCGCACTTCTACGGTGGCAGTGGGGTTGGCAACGGCGGTGTCGATCTGATCGCGGAAGAGCGTCCGTGGATGGAACTCCCCTATTCGATCGTGATTACGGTGCCGCCGCTGGGGGGGCTGGTGCTCCGGCCAGAACCGCTACCGGAACCGGTGCTGGTTATTGAAGCCGAGGAGGAGTCGCTCGAACCTGAAGCGGTCACTGAGGTTGTGATTGAGGAAGAACTGGCGCAGCCGGAATAAGCCGGTAGCCTGAAATTCATCACCAGCGGGGGGCGACTGTGCAATACAGTCGCCCCCTGTGTCGTTTCAGATAAGGCGTAGCACGGGCTTCCAGCCCGTGTTCAGTTCACGGGCTGGAAGCCCGTGCTACGCAACATCGGGATCAAATCGGCACACCGGCAGCCGTTCCTCAATGCCGGTGAGGTAGCGTCCGGTCGGCCCGATCCAGACCACCGCTTGACCTTGTTCGAGCAGGAGCCGCAACCGTTGCCGAGCCTGTTCGACCGGGAAGCCCCACAGTGCATGGCGGTGATTGAGTTTCAGCGGCGTCAGGTTGAGCAGATGGGCGAGTTCGCTATCGTGAGGGAGGTAGAACTCGCAGAAGCGGCCGACCTGGAATAACAGCACATCACCGGGAAAGCGCCAGCGGTAGTAGCGGTACTGGTGAGCAACCCGCCGGAAGCCGCCGGGCGGGCGGTATTTGCGGGTCAGGCGTTGTCGTTCGGCGTCGAAATCAAAGTATTGGGCCAGAAACGGGTAGCCGGCCCAAAGCGCTTGGCCCAGATGGTAGGTGTTGGCCTGCTGGAAATGGCCGAGATAGGAGGCGAGGGTGGCGTGGAGTTGATCGAGCAGAGCCTGGTCGAAGCGATAGCGCCGATACGCGGGCCGTTCCACAACCAGCCGGGTTTGGTAGTCGCGCAACACCCCGCCGTCTTCATAGTGACAAACCGCAAGTCAGGATTTTGGTCATCCGTTGAGACCTGCGCATGGCCTATAGTTCACGCTTTTAAAATTTTGTCTATGATTTATGGTACAGTCAATCCATTGATTTATTAGACCTATTTTTTGTGCCAACAATTTAAGTTCTGACACAGCGGGCGCATTTTTGGAGGGTAGGATCTTTTCGTTTGCCTGTCGTTGTCAAATATGACTACCCTGACAGGGTAAGGTGGACACATGACAGCAACAACCCGACCCATTTCATGGATCAAGGCAGCACGGAAGGATTTTGAAGATTTCCCTATGCCGGCACAGATGGATGCGCTCCGTGCGCTTACTGTCGCGGTAGAGGGTCGCATGGCCGATCATGTGAAGCCGCTAAAGGGTTTCGAGAGCGGTGTGATGGAAATTGCCCTGCGTCACCGTGGAGGGGCTTTCCGCGTTGTTTATGCCGTCCAGGTCGGGGAAGACGTGTGGGTGATCCATGCCTTTCAGAAGAAATCGAAACAGGGCATCAAAACACCCCAGCATGAAATAGACTTGGTGCATGAGCGTCTGAAACGGCTGAAGGAGATACTGCGATGAAGGATGAGCCTTTTGAACTGGTTCGTGGGAGCGGCAACGTCTTTACTGACTTTGGACACCCTAACGCGGCAGTTGAACAGCTAAAAGCGTTGCTGGCCGCCAGGATTATCGGCGTTCTCGACGACCATGCGCTGACGGTGCGTAGAGCCGAAGACCTGACCCGTATTGCCGCCGCCGATTTTTCGCGTATCCGCAAGACCAAGCTCGACCGCTTCACCATTGACCGGCTGATGACGATCCTGAGCCGCCTCGATCAGGATGTTGACGTGCGTGTTACTGTCCGATCTCACCACGAAGGCGCGGAGAGATTGCACCTTTTGACTCGGTAGATCGGCAAATGCTCGTAACGCGCCACGGTAAAATTTCCTGACCGGCGGGTTCAGCAACCCCACTGTAAAATTTCCTGACAACCTAAAAAAATCGACCGCCGGCCGGGGGGAAACCCCACGGCACCCCCAAAGGGTCAAATCACCCGAAGCGTCGAATCACCCACGCCGCCGCCGTGCCCAACCTAACCCGACCAGCGTAAGACTGCCCGGTTCGAGGATGGAAGGCGAGGCGGCAGCGACATCGCCGGGGCGCACGGCCCATGCGTAAAAGATGTCGTCCTTGACGCTGGCGTCCTGGTAGCCGTCGTAGCCGTGGAAGACCCACGCCCTACTGGTGTCAGGCGCGTACTCGGTACCCGACCAGTACCCGTCGTTCGGAAAATTCTGAATCGGCGTTGAAAAACTTGTCACTGCATCGGTGAAGTTCGTATTAACTACACCCCAGTTCACCCCCGACGAACCCGCAAGAGCATTGCCCGATGAGTCAAAGGACGACAGGTTCCCCAAGTTCACATGGAACATGTAGGCCAGTTCCGACGTGGCGGTGTCCACGTTATAGCCACAGTCGGTACCGCTGAGTGCGTAGTCACAACCCGGACTCCCGGTGTCGGTGATCGTCGGCAAGCGCCAGTCGCTATAGCCACCGTAGACCAGACCAGCCGCCCACGTCTGCGCCGCATCCCAAGCCATATAACCGCCCGTATCATAGCCACTGGTCTTGGCGTAATTGGCATCCTGCAACCAAGTGATTTTCAGTACGTTGTCGTAAATCAGCCCGCCCCCCGGTTGATCAATCCGGCATCCGCTGCGCCGGCAAATCCCAAAGCCGCTGTAAACGCCAGCACTGAGAGAGACTTGTTGTTCATTCTTCATTTCCCTTCTGTTGGTTGAATCGTGGATGAAGGATTGTGTTAATCCCATGGAAACAAAGCAAAAATCACGCTATAAAAGTAATATACCTTTAATAACAACACCTTAAAAATCAACTAATTGACTATGAAATCCAATACGGTGTAAAAAAATCCTGACACTTTTTTTGAGGCAGATTGTGCATTTTCATCGGTATATCTGTACCGCAACTCGTCGAAAAATTGTGTAAGTATTTATAAGTTAAGTTTTTATCAAAAAGCTCTGCATCAGCATCGCCTCTGCTTTATGGAAATTCAGGGTGTAAAATTTCCTGACAAGGGGAAATCAACAGCGAGATAGATTCGGTTGAACCCCATCAAGCCCAACATATGGGGAAAAAATACAACCATCGCTTGGTCTAAACTCCGGGAAGACTTCGGACTTCATCCGGGGTTGCATTGATTGACATTCCCGGTTCGATCCAATCTCTAGGGTTGATTTGCGCCCGCCATGCGGTCGGAGTGGTTCCCGACCAGCGCCGGAAAGCGCGGGTGAACGCAGCAGCGTCACCATAATCAAGAGTCGCTGCGATCTGCACCATGCTCATGCGGGTATTTTCGAGCAACTGGCGGGCGATCTCGTAGCGAACTTCGGCCACCAACCCTTGGAACGTCGCGCCCTGCGCCTCCAGCCGCCGGTTCAGGGTACGGCGATGCATCGAAAAAAGCCGCGCCACCTGTTCCAGGGAACTTTGATGGGTGATCAACAGGTTTCGCAATACGCGGCGCAACAGACTCACCCAGTCACCGTTGCTTAGATTTTCAAGTGCGGCGATTTGCTGTTGGAGCGTTTGGCACAGGTTGGGATCAGCCCCCGCTACGGGACGGTCAAGCCACGTCGCCGGGAAAACCAGTGCCGTCTGCTCCATGTCGAAACGCAGCCGCGACTGAAAAAAGCAGCGGAACGATTTGATATCGCTGGGTCGGCGGTGGGAGAACAGCACCTCGTCCGGTACCCAGGCAGCGCCACACAGTGCCCGTATGATGTTGCAAGTAATAGCGATGGCGCCATCGTAAATCTGGTCGGAGCCTTCCACGCCTGGCTGATAAATCGCGTAGCCCAGCACCGCGATGCCCTGCTCGACCGATAAATTCGGCACCGCACCCCGGTCATGCAGGTGCAGGTGAAAAACCAGATTGCGCAGCGCCGAACCCACATCCGGCGAGTGCTGCGCCAGCAAGCCGATGAGGCCGAGCGACGATAGCCCGGCCCGCTGTCCCATCAACAGTCCGAAATGAGCGCAGTGCGTTTGCGCCGCACAGACTTTCAACAACCGGCCCATGGTGGCGAAGGGAATCGAGTTTTCGGGGTCGTCGAACAGGCTCAAATCGAGGCCGACATCGGCCATGATTTCCGCCGGGTCAACTTCCAACTCCCGCAACACCTGGAAAACTCCGATGAGGGGACCAACCCGCAAACTGCCTTCAGTAATCACGCTTTTTTGCATCAAAAAAAGAGATACTCCTGGCTCTGTAATCGGGTACGACCTTCGCTGTGCGTTGCAAAGTTCCGAAATAATGTCGTAATGAGTCAAGAATAGAGGGAGTTTTAAGAGAGAATCTTAAAAGTTATTTATCCGCACCGAGTGGGTCAACACCTTTGAACCGCATGGTGGGAAAATCTAAACTTCGCTGGCCGCTGTACGCCACTACTGGCGGCAGTAAGCGGGCTTCACCGCAGCATCCAAATAGATTAGGAGATGAACCATGCATGTATTCCGTACCTTCATAGTGCCGCTGATGATCGCCTTGGGTCTCGGCTTGCAGTCCTGTTCGACCGCGCCCATGTCCCCATACCAGATTGACGAGCAGCGCAGCTCGATTCGCGAGATGGCGAACGACACGCTGGGACAACTCTACCAGCAATATCCCGGCGCGCGCCGGCAGATCGAACGCGCGGCCGGTTACGCGGTTTTCAGCAACTTCGGCTTAAAAGTCCTGTTCATGGGCAGCGCCACCGGCGAAGGGATCGCCGTCAGTCGCGCCACGCGGCGAGAAACATTCATGCGGATGGTCGAATTGCAACCCGGCTACGGTTTCGGTGTGCAGCGGTTCCGGCTGGTATTCGTGTTTGAAACGCAGCAATCCCTCGATCAGTTCATGAATTCGGGTTGGGAATTCGGGGCGAATGCGATGGCGTCAGCGAAAACCAGCACCCAGCAGATGGGGAATCAGTTGGGTGTATCGGTATCGCCAGGGGTGCTGATGTACCAACTCAGCGATCAGGGCGCTATCGTTGGAGTCAGCATTACTGGCGCCAAGTATTACCCCGACCAGAATTTGAATTAGCTTGAATCGGTCCCGGTTGATTCGCCCAGCGTCTGATCAGAAGACCAGCGAATTCATGCCGAGCATCCCGTCGTTAAAACGACGCATGGCGACGTCCAGACCAGCGCAGAACGCCAATGACAATTCCGGAGTTCTGCGCTTTTCGGTCGCCTTCTTTCTCGTTGCGCTGGTGCTGCTGTACGTTACGGCTCCGTTTGTGGAGCAATTCCAGGGCGGCGTTCTCATCGAAGCAGCGCTGATGACGCTGGTGTTATCCACCGCAGTGATGGCCGTGGGCGGCCATCGGCGAACGCTGGTGTGGGCGATGGCCTTTACCGTGCCGGCCATGGCGGAAAAATGGCTGCATTATTGGTGGCCGGATCTGCTGCCCCCGCATGTCTCGATGTGGACTGGCCTGCTGGGCGTTGGGTTCATCGTGCTGAACCTGCTGCGATTCATCCTCAAAGCGCCCCGGGTCAATTCCGAAGTCCTGTGCGCGGGCGTTGCAACCTATCTGCTGCTGGGATTGCTCTGGGCGTTTGCCTACATTCTGGTCGCCCAGATCAACCCGGACTCCTTTGCTTTCACCGTCGGACCTGTCGCCAGCCATTCGCTGAAAGGTTTCAACAGCCTTTATTTCAGCATCACCACGCTCGCCACTTCCAGCTACGGCGACATCATCCCTGTGTCAGGAATAGCGCGGATGCTGGCGATGATGCAGTCGGTGGTAGGCATGTTCTATGTCACCCTGTTAATCGCCCGCCTGGTGTCGCTCTATTCTTCCCAAGGGTTGTCCGAGGATAGGAACGATCCGATTGATAACCGATTGGCAGAAGCCGTGGATAAGCCCGAATCCGCACTGGATTCACTACCGAGTTCAGATCCGGTATCGTCCCGTTGACCCGGAGGTTGCCGATGCAGGGTTCGCGACCAGTACGCCTTTGGTGTACAAGACAACGATGTCTCACTCATTGGCCCCTTTCAATATCCACGATGACCGCGCAGCAATGAATGACTCAGTGTTTTCCAGCCAGCGGCGGCAGGATTTTCACTACGATTTACCACCGGATTTGATCGCCCAACACCCGCCAGCGCGGCGCGGTGATAGCCGACTTCTGACTCTGGATGGTGCGACCGGCGCGCTTGGCGACCGGTGGTTTCGTGATCTGCCGGAACTGCTGCGGCCCGGCGATTTGCTGGTGTTCAACGATACCCGGGTGATTCCTGCCCGCTTGCACGGGCGCAAGGCCAGCGGTGGACGGATTGAGATTTTGGTCGAGCGGCTGCTGGATGAGCGGCGGGCGCTGGTTCATATCCACGCCAGCAAAGCGCCTAAACCGGGCGGATTGCTGCTGCTGGATGCCGGTTTTACTGCTACCGTATTGGCTCGCCACGCTGATCTATTTGAAATTCGCGTTGAACGCGATGAACCGCTGCTGGCGCTCCTGGAGCAGCACGGGCAAATGCCACTGCCGCCCTACATTCACCGTCAACCGACCCCGGAAGACGCCGAACGCTATCAGACGGTTTACGCCCGCCAACCCGGCGCGGTCGCCGCCCCGACCGCCGGCTTGCACTTCGAGCAAACCCTGCTCGACCAAATCACCGCGATGGGTGTGGAGCAAACCTTTATCACCCTGCACGTCGGTGCGGGCACCTTCCAGCCGCTGCGGGTTGAGCGGATCGAAGATCATGTGATGCACGCAGAGCGGATCGAAGTCAGCGCAACAGTCTGCGAACGCATTCGGGCGACTCAGGCCCGCAGCGGGCGGGTGATTGCGGTGGGCACCACTGCAGTGCGAGCCTTGGAAACGGCGGCTCAAAATGGCGTACTTCAGCCCTGGCACGGCGAAACCCGTATCTTCCTTTATCCGGGCTGCCGCTTTCACTGCGTGGATGCGCTGATCACCAACTTTCATCTGCCGGAATCCACCCTGCTGATGCTGGTGGCGGCGTTTGCTGGCCATGCCGAGATTTTAAGCGTCTATCGCCACGCGGTCGAACAACGCTACCGCTTCTTCAGCTACGGCGATGCCATGTTTCTCACCCGCCGGCGGCAAGCCTGAGCGAGGCAGCTTGAATTTTACGGCGCTGTGCCTATAGATTCGCCCATCGTTCTTCCAATGGAGTGTCACCATGAAACGTACTTTCCTGTTCCTCGCCACCAACCTGGCGGTCGTGTTACTGCTGGGCATGATCGCCCGTCTGCTGGGCGTGGACCGCTTCCTGCACCAGTCCGGCCTGAATCTCCCCAGCCTGCTGATTTTTGCCGCCATCTTCGGAATGGGCGGCTCGCTGATCTCGCTGCTGATGTCGAAATGGATCGCCAAAAGGTCGGTCGGTGCCCAAGTCATTGAGCAACCCCAGACCCAAACCGAACGCTGGCTGGTAGAAACCGTGCGCAAACAGGCGCAAGTGGCGGGTATCGGGATGCCGGAAGTCGCGCTCTACCAATCGCCGGAACCGAATGCCTTTGCCACCGGCGCTAATCGCAATGCGGCGCTGGTAGCGGTCAGCACTGGCTTGCTGCAACAAATGACCGAGGACGAAGTGGAAGCGGTACTCGGTCATGAGGTCAGCCACGTTGCCAATGGCGACATGGTGACGCTGAGCCTGTTGCAGGGCGTGTTGAATACTTTTGTGATTGTGCTGGCGCGGGTAGTCGGCTATGTGGTGGATCGGGCGCTGTCTTCCGACAACGAAAATCGCCGCCCCGGTATTGGTTTTATGCTGACCAGTTTTGTCATGGAAATCCTGTTCGGCTTCCTGGCCTCACTGGTGGTGATGGGGTTCAGCCGTCACCGCGAGTTCCATGCTGACGCCGGTGGTGCCCGACTGGCGGGTCGCGGCAAGATGATCGCGGCGCTGGAACGACTGCGGCAATTGCATGAACCCTCGCAACTGCCTTCGCAAATGGCGGCGTTTGGGATCAACGGTGGTTTGGGCAAAGGCTTGCGCAAGCTGTTGATGACTCATCCGCCACTGGAAGAGCGGATCGCGGCGCTGCGGCAGCAGGCATAGCCGCTAAAATCAGTGCATCAGTCCGCCAGGACTGATGCGGGCCAGGAATTAAAACCGAAAGCGTGGGTTATTTTTTCCGCATGGGATAGTGCGTCAATAAATAGCGTTCCTGGCTCCACAACGTCGAGAAGGGAATTTCGCTATCTGGCATGTAGAGCGCAATTTCGCCATCCTGAATGCGCACAATCGAGCCACGGATCGACATCTGTGGCTGGCGGCGAAACTTTAGCGATCCTTGAATCCAATCGCCCGGCGCCAGTGTGGGTAGAGGGGTAATGATGTAGCGCACCCCGTGCGTTGAACAATCCACCACCTCATAATCACGCGAACCAATCAGCAGGCGAGGACGTTCCGCATAGGGAAAATGGAGACGATAGGACTCGCGTCTTTCCGCTGTAGCAGAGGCTTCAGCGGAGGGCGCAGCTTGATCAGGGAGTGCTAGGTCGGAGGGTGCGGGCATAGCCAAGACCTGTAGGGCGATTTAACGATTCGGGTGTGAGTCTACTATCAAGTCTAGCGCGGAAACTACCGTAATTTCACAGCGCAGATGGCCTTTGCTCAGAAGCATTTCCACTGTCTCGCCGATGTGCGCCTCGTCGGCCCGCCGCAGAATTTCTCCGCTGGGATACCGGCGCACGATGGCATAGCCGCGATTCAGCGTCGCTAGCGGACTCAAGCTGTGCAGATTTCGACCCAGGCTCTGCAATTGATGGGAAGCCGTGTACAGATGTAAGCGGATGGCCGCCGGTAGCTGCTGTTCCAGCGTGTCCAGTCGCTGCTGGGCATCGCGCAACCGGATCGCCGGCGTCTGCGCCTTCAGCCGTCCCGCCCATCCCGCCAGTCGCAGCCGTTCCCGCTCCAACCGGTGATGTAGCGCCTGCCGCAGCCGTTGATCCAGTTCATCGATCCGCTGGGTAGCGTCTCGCAGGCGCGGTTGCAACCGATTCAGCCGTCGCGCCAGTTCGTCGAGCTTCTGCCGCTGGTGGGCGAGTCGCCGTTGGATCGCGTTTTCCAATTGTTCGGCCAATAACTCAACCCGATGCTGCCATTCCAGCCGGTCGGGACTGGCTAATTCCGCCGCTGCGGTGGGGGTAGCCGCCCGCAGGTCGGCGGCGAAATCAGCGACCGTAACATCCGTTTCATGACCAATGCCAGTCACCAGTGGGATCGGACAGGCATGAATCGCCCGCGCTACCGTTTCCTGATTAAAGGCCCACAAATCTTCCAGCGAGCCACCGCCGCGCACCAGCAACAATACATCGCAGTCCCGGCGCTGGGAGGCCACCCGGATGGCGCTGGCGATACGCTCTGCCGCCTCTTCGCCCTGCACCGGAACCGGATAGAGCAGTACCGGCAGGCAGGGACAGCGCCGGCGCAGCACACTCAGTACATCGCGGAGGGCGGCGCCGCTGGCCGAAGTGATGACGCCGATCCGGCGCGGAAAGCGAGGCAGCGGCTGCTTGCGTTCCGGCGCAAACAGCCCTTCCCGTTCCAGCCGCAGCCGCAATTCATCGTAAGCCTGCCGCAGCGCCCCAGCGCCGGCTTCCTCGACATACTCGACGATGATCTGAAAATCGCCACGCGCTTCGTACAAACTGATCCGGCCCCGCACCAACACCTGCTGACCATTGCGCGGACAGTCACGAAACAGGAAGGCGCGGTTCTGGAACAGGGCGCAACGGACCTGTGACTTGGCGTCCTTGAGCGAGAAATAGAGGTGGCCGGAAGATGGGCGGGACAGATTGGAGACTTCACCCTCCACCCAAAGGACCGAGAATTCGCCTTCCAACAGGCTGCGCACCTCCTGGTTCAGGCGGGAAACAGTGTAGGGGACACGGTCGGGAACAGCTATGGTCATTGTGAAAAGCCTTGAAGTGTTGCCGCCAGTTTTATGCGACCGGCGCTGAGCGCAGAAGACCGCTAAAGCGAAATCCCGGTGATGCCCCCCGCCCCACACCCAGCGCAACCCTATTTGCGCAAAACCAGATTACGGCTTGAATTCGATGGACTCGATTCAGCATTCAGAAACGGTTGCAACAATAAATCCATTAAACCGGTGGCCCGTTGGTCGCGAAAAGACTCTAACCCAATGATCATGCCGATATGACCAGCGCCCGGTTGCTCCCGATAGGTGCCAAAGAGCCGATCCCACCACGGCAGGTTAAAACCAAAATTGCTATTGGTTTCTTCCGGGTAGATCGAGTGGTGAACCCGGTGCATGTCGGGCGTTACCAGCAGCCAGCGCAATCCCCGATCCAGCCGCTCCGGCAAGTGGACGTTGCCATGATTGAACATCGCGGTGGCATTCAGGATCACCTCGAACAACATCACTACCACCGGTGGCGCTCCCAACGCCACCACCACCCCCAGCTTGATCAGCATGGACAGCACAATTTCCAGCGGATGAAAGCGCAAGGCGGTCGTCACATCGAAATCCAGATCGGAATGGTGCATCCGATGCAGCCGCCACAGCAGCGGCGCTTTATGGAACAGCACATGCTGGGCGTAAATCGCTAAATCCAATAGCAGCAGGGAGGCGATGCCCGCCAGCCACAAGGGGGCAGGTAGCCAGTGAAACAGACCCCAGCCCCGCGCCTCCGCCAGCCCTGCCACCCCGACCGCCAGCACCGGGAACACCAGCCGCACCACTACGCTATCCACTACGATGATGCCAAGGTTAGCCGGCCAGCGTTGAGTGCGTCGCAGGTTCAGCACCCGGCGCGGCTGTCGCCATTCCCACAGCATCATCAGCGCCAGCATTGCGGCGAAACCGCTGAGACGGATGATCGGTTCGTAATGCAGTAATAGGTGGGTCATGGGCTACTTTCCAGTCAGCGGATCGCGGGTCGCCTGTTTTAGTGCCGCAAAGTATGGATGCCAGCAATGCGGATAGACACCAGAAACTACGGCAATCCTTGCTGCCGATGCTCAGCGCTCATGGTGAATCGTGCAGGTCAGGCAAAGCCAACAGTGGGTCAGCGAATGAAGCCCCAATGACTTGGCGCTGACGCCGGCAAATCGAACCGCTCTGGATAACGCACCGCCAGCAGATACAAACCGTCGGCAGGCGCAGTGACTCCAGCCTGAGTTCGGTCGCACCGTCCCAGCACTTCCTGCGCCCATTCCAGCGGGCGGTCGCCAGCACCAATCGCCAGCAATACCCCGGCGATATTGCGCACCATGTGATGCAAAAAAGCATTGGCTTCCACCTCCAGCACCACACCGTCGCCATGCCGTTGCACCGTCAGTTCAAGAATTTCCCGAACCGGATGCCGGGCCTGACATTCGGCGGCGCGGAAGGCGCTGAAATCGTGCTGGCCCACCAATGCCTGCCCGGCGGCGTGCATCCGACCGGCATCGAGCGGTCGGTAATACCAGGTGGCCCGCTGGTGCCAGAGCGCTGATCGCTGGGGTTGGTTGAGGATTAAATACCGGTAGCGACGGGTCAGCGCCGAAAACCGGGCATGAAAATCATCCGGCACTTCACTGGCCCAGTTCAAGCTGATGTCGGGCGGCAGATGAGCATTGCCACCGCGCACCCAAGCTCGCACCGAACGCGCCGCTGTCGTGTCGAAATGCGCCACTTGGGCGACGCCATGCACCCCGGTATCGGTGCGACCGGCGCACACCAGTCGAATCGGATGATCCGCAACCTGGGCCAGCGCCTGTTCCAGACTGGACTGTACGGTTCGTACTCCAGTCCGCTGCATCTGCCAGCCCCGGAAGCCGGCCCCATCGTATTGGACGCTCAATGCCACCCGCGTCATCTTGTTCGCTCGAATTCGCCAATAAAAAATCCCCCAGCCGGTGCGGTCGGGGGATCGTCAATAGAGCAAGAAAGTACAGTGCTACACGCCGTTGCCGCCGTTGCCTTCGTACAGCGCCCGTAGCATCGGTTTGTCGCGCTGGTAGATGTCGTCGCGGAAATGCGCCAGCCCGTTCTCGTCTACCCAAGCGGTCCAGTACAGTAGATAAACCGGCATGGCCTGCTGCAAATTGACCACGCGCTGCTTGCCACTGGTGGACGCGGTTTTAATGGTGTCGCGGGTCCATTTCGGATCGAATTTCAGCAGATACTCGGCCAGTTCAACCGGGTTGGAAATTCGGATGCAGCCGGAACTGAAGGTGCGCTGATTGCGGCTGAACAGTTCACGCGACGGGGTGTCGTGCAAATAGACATTGTAGGGATTCGGGAACATGAACTTGATCCCACCCAGTGCATTGCGCGGACCGGCATCCTGACGCAACTGATAATTAAAGCTGTTGGCGCTGACCGCCTGCCAGTTGACCGTGCCCGGGTTGATCTCCTGACCAGCGCGGTTGAACACCCGGATGTTCTGCCGCGCCAAGGCATAGGGGCTGCGCTTGAGCTGCGGCAATTTGTCCTTCACCGCAATGGATTGCGGCACGTTCCATTTGGGACTGAGCACCAGATAGGCCATGTTGGCGGTAAAGGTCGGGGTCTGCCGTTCCTGTCGCCCCACCACCACATTGGATTCGATGACGGCTTTGCCATCCTCGAATACGTTCATTTTGAAACTGGGAATGTTGACCAGGATATAGCGCGCCCCGAAATCGTCCGGCAGCCAGCGCCAGCGCTCCAGATTCAACTCGACCTGACGAATGCGCTCGGACACCGGCACATTCAGCGCCGTCAGCGTTGCGGTGTTGACCACGCCACTCTCGACCAGGCCGTGCCGCTTCTGAAACCGGCGCACCGCCTCCGCTACCGGTTTGTCGAACAGCGCTGATGCATTTTTACCAGAGGCGCTGCCGCTCAGATCGCTGCTGGCCTGAAGCCGGATCCGCAAATCCTGCACCCGCTGACCTTGGGAACCCAGCGCCAGATTCGGGCCGGCGGCGACGGTCGGCCAGCCGCCTTTTGCCGCAACCTCCCGGTAGTGGTGCAACACTTCGCGCAACCGAACATAACCCTTACCCTGTGGCTTCAGCGCCCGCAATGATTCGCCTACCGTGTTGCTGCCCAAGGCTTCTTGCAGCACCACCGCCAGATCGCGGGTGCGCGGCTTGATCGCCCATTCAGGATCGATTTTACGGGGCGAGAACCGACCCGCCAGCAGATGCGAACCGTAGGTCAGATAGGTGTCGGTAAGTAACAGATCAAATTCGGCCAATGCACTGTCACCCGTTGCCGATCCGTCCTGTTGCAGAATTTTGAGTCGTTTGCGTAACTCGGCTGGATAGTAGTCGGCGCTGTGCAGACCTTCCTGATCAGCCTCGCCGATAGCCTTCAGCAGGGCGTCTACTGCGGGTGATGGACGGCCGTCAGCATTCAACCAGCCCGCCTGGTAATCACGCTGAACGTAGAATTGGATCGTCGGTTCCAGCGTCCGCAAGACACGGCCTTGAACCGTCAGCCGGGTCAGTGGTGGCTCAGTGCGTACCCGCTGGCAAATCTGGACAGCGATCCGGTTGTCGATCCCGCCAGCGCTTTGGGGACAGGGCGGCAAAAGCGGCGCTGCTATGACCGTTTCCACCGGTGGCGGCGCTTCCCCAGTCGCTGCCGGTTCGGTTTCTTCAACCGCTGCCGCCGGCGCTTCCGGTTCCTGGCTGGTCGCTGCTGGAAGCGGGTGATCATGCAGACTGGCGATGATCGGGGCTGCCGGTTTAGCCGGACTGTGGGTGGCGGTACTCTGGCTCGGTAATGTGGGGCCGCCGGCGACTTGCGCCACCACCGGCACCGCATTGAGAGTACAAGCGCCCAGCAGGGCGCAAAGCCACACCGGCATCAGAATTGATTTGGACATGGTGACAACGGACCTAGCGTTCATGGGAAACCGACAATGTCGTATCATCGTACCAACAAAGTATCAAAATAGCCACTGCTTACTATGCAAAATAACAAATAATCGGATCGCTGTTCCTTATTGTCATTGGATCACAAAATCTGCGGATGATTCCCACGTTCTACCAATGCGAGATTTCGTGTAATTCCAACAGGATTTCGTTCAGCGGCGCACCAATGCTGTCCATAATGCAGACCAGATTGCCGACCCCGCATATTGACTGCGTGGCGCCCCGGACGATCCAACCCCGTGGCGGAGTCCAGCCCCGCATCCCGGTGAACATCGCCAATTGATCGGCATTGCCCTGGGTCATCCGCCGGTAGTCATGCGCGAAGCGCGCCAGCCTCGCCATATTATCGTGACTCATCAGGCCGTAGCCTTCCAACAAATAGCCATCGTCGCGGAAATGGCAGACCACATTGACCCCATCCAGAGCCAGTAACCGTTTGATCATGCTCATGGCGTGGCTCCTAATGCTCCAGGATGGCGAATGCGGCCTCATAATCGGCGCTTTCATTGGACATCACCACGCCCAAGAACGGCGGCAAGCTGAATTTACCCTCCTGCTTATGGCGCTCCCGGCCCAAACCACTCACGACCACCGACCAGTCGAAGCCAATCAGGGTGAACTCCTGGATCGGGTAGAACCCCTTCATCGCGGTGACCTGCTCCCATCCCCGCGCCTGCATGGTGGCAATGCTCATATTGGCCGAACACATATGAGCGACCAGATCGAGAGTGGCCGGGTTGATCCGATCGGGATAGGCAATGCGGTGGTCCAGCAATTCACCGCTGCCACGAAATTCAAACGCCGCCATCGCGCCGGGTAGCTGCATCAGTTCATCAAGTGTCGCCATGGGTTGCTTCTCCTGGAATTCTCTGGACGGGGGTTGCGACGGGTTAAATCAGGTCAGCTTTGATACCGGCTAACGCTTGCAGCATGAACCTGACGATGTCGTTAATCGAAGCCTTGGTGTTATCGAGCAGGCAAAACACATTGGCAATCACGCACACGGTATAGTCAGGACCATGCACCATCCACCCACGCGGCGGATTCAAACCGTTATGCGGGTGGAAGGCTTCGAGCATCTGGCCCTCCATATTGGCGCCCATGGTCGTGGCGCGGCACATAATGGAAGCCATGCGGGCGTGTTCTTCGCTCAAAGCACCCCGATAGGAAAATCGGTCGCCCCGGTACGCATATTCGCCAACAGCGACGACGCCGGGTTGGGCCAGCAGATAGGTGATGGTACTCATGCCGGTGTAATCCTCGAAGGGTGGCTGGCGTATGATGCACGGGCTTGCTCACCCGAGCGCGGGAACGGTTCAAATCAAGTGCCTCTGCCTTAAACCATAGTCAAAGCGGCGCACAAATGCATGTGGCATTGCAACGTCCCGAAAAATTGTCAGAAATCATTTTGCTGTATGACTTCACTATGTCCGCAACCCTCCTTCCAGCCACTGCCAATCCGGTCGTTCTGCCCATTGATCCAGCGCTGCCGGCTATCCGTACCGCGCTGCGTGATGCCACCGCCCTGGTGTTGCAAGCGCCACCGGGCGCTGGGAAAACGACCCGGTTGCCGCTGGCGCTGCTGGATGAACCTTGGCTGGCTGGGCAAACCCTGCTGCTACTGGAACCCCGGCGACTGGCGGCACGGGCAGCAGCAGCGCACATGGCGGCGCAACGCAACGAGCCGGTCGGCCAAACCGTCGGCTATCGCATCCGCTTTGAGAACCGGGTGTCGCCCCAAACCCGGATTGAGGTACTGACCGAGGGCATTCTGACCCGCCGTTTGCAACACGATCCGGCGTTGGAAGGCGTAGGACTGGTGATCTTCGATGAGTTCCACGAGCGCAGCCTGCATGCCGATCTGGCGCTGGCGCTGTGCCTGGACAGCCAGCGTGGTTTGCGCGAAGACCTGCGGTTGCTGGTGATGTCGGCCACTTTGGAGGGCGCAGCGGTGGCGCAACTGCTCGGCAATGCGCCCCTTATCACCAGTGCAGGCCGCGCCTATCCGGTGAGCCGACACTATCTGTCACGCGATCACGACCGCTTGGATCTGATCCATAGCGTCGTCCGCGCCGTATTGAATGCGCTCACCGGCCACGCCGGCGATCTGCTGGTGTTTCTGCCGGGTGGCGCGGAAATTCGTCAGGCGGTACGCCGCCTGGAAGCGGAACCCGCTTGCGCTCACTTGGCCCTGACCCCGTTGTATGGCGATCTGCCGGGCGCTGAACAGCAACGCGCCCTCCAGCCCGATGCCGCTGGCCGGCGCAAAGTGGTGCTGGCGACGCCTATCGCAGAAACCAGCCTGACCATTGAGGGCGTGACCGTGGTGGTGGATGCCGGCTGGACCCGAACCCCGTATTTTGACCCGCGCAGCGGTCTGACCCGGCTGGAAACGGTCCGCATCTCTGCTGCCACCGCTGAACAGCGGGCCGGTCGCGCCGGTCGGTTGGGGCCGGGCTATTGCTACCGTTTGTGGAGCGAGGCCACCCAGAGCCGGCTACGGCCGCAGCGCATCCCGGAAATTCTCGAAGCGGATCTGGCGCCACTGGCGCTGGAACTGGCGCAATGGGGCATCAGCGATGCCGCCGCGCTGGCCTGGCTCGACCCGCCACCGTCCGGCGCACTGGCACAGGCGCGGGAACTGCTGACCGAGTTGGAGGCGCTGGACGATCAGGGTCGAATCACACCGACCGGACAGGATTTGGCAGAATTACCGGCCCATCCCCGGTTGGCGCATCTGCTGCGGCATGGAGTGGCGCTTGGGCACGGTGCGCTGGCTGCGGATGTTACGGCCCTGCTGGAGGAACGCGACCTGTTGCACGGCGATCATGCGTTCGGCTGTGATCTCACCGCTCGGTTGGACGCCTTGCACGCCTTCCAGCGGGATGGGCGAGAGGGTGCCCGACGCTGGCAGGCCGATCCTGCTGCCTGTGCCCGGGTCGAACAGTCGGCGCGCCGCTGGCGGCAACGATTGCGGGTTGCTGCCGTGTCCGCAACCGCGCCGGATGCGGAAACCGTGGGTTTATTGCTGGCGCTGGCCTATCCCGACCGGGTGGCGCGGCGGCGCGACGGCGGCGCGGATCGATATCAACTCGCCAACGGGCGTGGGGCGCGGCTGGCGGCGGCTGATCCGCTGCTGGGTCGCGATTGGCTGGTGGCGGCGCAACTGGATGCGGGCGGTAACGAGGGTCGGATTTGGCTGGCTGCACCGGTGCAACCGACTGATCTGGAAACGCATCTCGCCACCCGCATTTGCACGATGCAAGAAGTGGTCTGGAACGAGCAGCAAGCAGCGATAGTGGCTCGCCGCGAACGACGGCTGGGTATACTGGCTTTGCATAGTGCGCCGCTGACCGATGCTGATCCTGAATTGCTGCGGCGGGCGATGTTGGCAGGGGTGCGGCAACTGGGCCTGAACAGCCTGCCGTGGACCCGCGAGCTGCGCGACGAACAGGCGCGGGTGTTATCGTTGCGGCACTGGTTCCCGGAGGACGGTTGGCCGGATCTATCCGACGCCGGGCTGATGGAACGCATCACCGATTGGTTGCCGCCGTGGCTGGATGGCATCCGCCGGAAAGAACACTTGCAGCGGCTGGATCTGGCGGCGGCGCTGCATGGCCTGATCAATGGCCGACTGCGGGCGCGGCTGAGCGAGTGGGCGCCCACTCATCTGCCCGTGCCCAGTGGTTCGCGGTTACGATTGCAGTATGCGCCCGGCCAACCGCCGGCGCTGGCGGTCAAGTTGCAGGAATTGTTCGGGTTAGCCGACACCCCGCATATTGCCGATGGGCGGATTGCGGTCACCCTGCATCTATTATCACCGGCGCAACGACCGATTCAGGTGACGCAGGATCTGCGCGGTTTCTGGGAACGAACCTATGCCGAGGTCAGGAAGGAGTTAAAAGGCCGTTACCCAAAACATCCTTGGCCGGAGGATCCGTGGACGGCGGTTCCGACCCGGCGAACGCAACCGGCGGGGCGAACCGGTTCCAAATAATCCTCCGAGCTCAGGGAATCTGTTCGGTAACCTGACCTGGAACTGTAATCGTAATCACCCCGCCCCAAGCGCACATCAGCGTGGAAGTATTGTTAAGCGCCGGCATGTTGCCCAACAGCACCGTCGGCGATCCCACCACCCACGGCGCCGGGATGACCGGGACGCAGGGCATCGGGGTCAGCACCCCCAGCGCTGCCGCAGTGGCCGAAGCTACCGCCGGATTGCTCGGGGTGATGCACATGCCAAACGGTGGGATATTGGCTATGGGCTTATTGTCCATGATATTGGCGGCGGGCATGTTGCTGGTCATTACTTTGTTTTGCGGGAGTACGATCATTGTGCTCGGCGCCACTCCAAAGCTGCACATCAACGTTGCGGTATTACAGACATGCATAGGCATACGCAGACACCTCGTGAGAATAGCGAATAAACTCTAATGGGTTGGGTTCCAGCCTATCCGAAAACCGGTCCCAAAATGGGGACGCACTCAAGGATATGGCGGACGAACACTGCGGCGATACTCGGTCGCCAGCCGCTCGCCTTCCTGCTCCTGCGCCGGACTCAGGCTGCGGGCGATCTGGTCGCGGTTGAACCGCGCCTTGGCGTTGCCTTGCGCTGCCGCCACGGTATACCAGGCATAGGCGATCACTGGATCATGAGTCACGCCCTGCCCGTTCGCGTACAACAATCCAAGATTATTTTGAGCAGCGGCGTGGCCTTGTTCAGCGGCCCGCCGATACCAGTCGGCGGCCTGTCTATAATCTTGGCTCATACCAACACCAGTCTCATGCAGGGTGCCCAAATTAAATTGGGCCGCGCTTAGACCCTGCACCGCCGCCCGCCGGTACCACCGGGCGGCTTCTGCGTCACTCTGCGCCACACCCAGGCCATTGGCGTACAGCACGGCCAGATTGAACTGGGCTTGGGCATGATCCTGCTCGGCGGCCCGCCGATACCAGTCGGCGGCTTGGGCATAATCCGTACTTACCCCTAGACCCTGGTCATACAGTACCCCCAGATTAAACTGGGCCTCAGCTTGCCCCTTTTCGGCTAACGGCCGCCATTCCAGCGATGCGGTACGGTAGTCGCCTTTGACAAAGGCCGCCATACCCGCCCGTTCATCAGCTTGAACCGGTGTTATCACCAGTATCAGTCCTGCAATTATTAACACCTTGCGCCATGCCATCGTGGATATCCGCTCGCGATGATTTTGCAATGGAATCAGGACGTTCGCTAAACTCGTAAATCCGTCATACCCGCGAAAGCGGGTATCCAAACTTTTCAGCGGCTGACTGGATTCCCGCCTACGCAGGAATGACGGAAAGCGAAAGTTCTGGGAATAAATATAGCGTGTGCGAACCAAAAAATGCTAAAGACTGTGCGCTGAAGGCCCTATAGCCCAAAAATAATGCCGCCCCCAAGGGCGGCACTTTGGCTTGGGCGATCCAGTAACTGTGGCTTTACTTGAACAGCAGGCCCAGCAGGTTTTCCCGGGACAGGCGATTCGCCTGGGTTTGGTAATTAGTGCCCCACTCCGCCAACGCCCGGTTATCATCCAGCACCCGGTGACCCACAAAGCTCAACACCGCGAACTGACTGTCAACGAATTCATTCAGGCTGTGCGGGTCAGTAATTTTGAGCGCAACCCGAACCTGTGCGGCACCCAAATCGACATAGGCTTTCAGGCTGCTCATCTGGAGCGAGGCCCACTGCTCCACTTGCCCAACCACGAACTGATTAAACCGGGTCAACGGCGCAACCCAAGGTTGGAGCGGATTGACCCACGCAGCAGGTGTTTCGTTCATGACGTTCTCCCGATTGGTATGACGTACCATTTTCATTATAGCAAAAATTATTGCAATGCAACATATAAAGCATGGCCTGATCGCGACCTCCTGCGCTACCGCATTGCCGCCAAACCCGGCGCCGATTAGACTTGACGCCCGATTTCGCCCCATCCTCAAGGATTTCACCACGACAGCCAGGAACTCTATGCCGCACCCATTTCCCTCGAATTCCATCGGTCTGGTCAGCCCCCAGACTGCTCATTTTACCGAACCGCTGGCGCTGGACTGCGGCCGGGCGCTGGTGGCTTACGACCTTGTTTACGAAAGCTATGGCACGCTGAACGCCGATCACAGCAACGCGGTACTGATCTGCCATGCGCTGTCAGGCGATCATCACGTCGCCGGCTACTACGAGGATGATCCAACCAAACCCGGCTGGTGGGATAACTGCATCGGCCCCGGCAGGCCGATAGATACCGGTGCGTTCTTCGTGGTGTGCTGCAACAACCTCGGCGGTTGCAAAGGCTCCACCGGCCCGACCGCCATCAACCCGGAAACCCGCAAGCCGCACGGTCCCGACTTTCCCATTGTCACGGTCAAGGACTGGGTACGCAGTCAGGCGCGGCTGGCCGACCGGTTGGGCATCATCCAATGGGCGGCGATCATCGGCGGCAGTCTCGGCGGAATGCAGGCGATGCAATGGGCGATCACCTTTCCCGACCGGGTGCGCCATGCGCTGGTGATCGCCGCCGCGCCGCGCCTGTCGGCGATGAATATCGCTTTTAACGAAGTGGCGCGGCAGGCGATCTTGTCCGATCCTGATTTCCATCACGGTCATTATTACGAGTTTGGGGTGGTGCCTCGCCGTGGGCTGATGCTGGCTCGGATGCTCGGTCATATCACCTATCTGTCCGACGAAGGGATGCGCGCCAAGTTTGGCCGCGAGTTGCGCGAAGGCAAAATTGACTTCAACTTCAACTTCGATACCGAATTTCAGGTGGAGAGCTATTTGCGCCACCAGGGTCATGCCTTCGTGGATCGCTTCGATGCCAATACCTATCTGCTGATCACCAAGACCCTCGACTACTTCGATCCCGCTGCCGATTTCGATCAGGATTTGTCGGTCGCTTTTCACCGGGCGCTGGCGCGGTTTCTGGTAGTTTCCTTCACCAGCGACTGGCGATTTGCGCCAGCCCGCTCGCGTGAGATCGTGCAGGCGCTGGTGCGGGCCGGGCGCGAAGTGAGCTATGTCGAGATCCCTTCGGAGTTCGGCCACGACGCTTTTCTGATGCCGATCCCGCTCTACCACGATACGTTACGCGCCTATCTGACGCGGGTCGCCCAGGAGGTCAACGCCCATGCGGCCTGAGCTGGAACTGATCAGCGAGTGGATTCGCCCCGGTGCCCGGGTGCTGGATCTGGGTTGCGGCGATGGCGCGCTGCTGGCCTATCTGCACCAATACCGGCAGGCCAGTGGTTACGGCCTGGAGATCGACACCGCCAACCTGGTCAAATGCATCCAGACCGGGGTGAACGTCATTCACGCGGACCTGGAAGCGGGGCTGGCAGATTTTGGCGATGCCAGTTTCGACTATGTGATCATGACCCAAACCCTGCAAGCGGTGAAGCACACCGAGGCGCTGCTGGATGAAATGCTGCGGGTGGGCCGGCAGGGTATCGTGACCTTTCCCAATTTCGGCTTCTGGCGCTGCCGGATGCAGATTGCCCTGCAAGGCTTCATGCCGGTAGTCAAGACCTTACCCTACCAGTGGTACGACACCCCGAACGTCCACCTTTTCACCCTGCGCGATTTTGAGGAACTGTGCCGACGCAAGCGGATCGATATCTTGCAACGCATGGTGCTGGATCATGCCCACCGTCCCCATCGGGGGCCATCATGGTGGCCCAACTTGCTGGGCGAAATTGCCTTGTACCGACTGGGTCGCGCCTGAATCGCGCCGTCACAACCGGACTCTGGAGATTTAACCTTGATTAGCCTGTCTGTTTTCTACCGCTCCCGGCGCAATAGCCGCACCACCCGGCCATACGGCTTTACCTTGATTGAAGTGATGGTGGTGGTGGTGATCCTCAGCATTCTGGCGGCGGTGGTGGTGCCACGGATCATGGATAACCCCGACAAGGCCCGCGTCGTCAAGGCCAAGCAGGACATCCGGGTGATCAAGAACCAGATGGACTTGTACCGGCTGCACAACTTCCGCTATCCGACCACTGAGCAGGGGATGGAAGCGCTGGTACAGAAACCCGCCGATGCGCAACATTGGCAGCAAGGCGGCTATCTGGACAAGCTGCCCAAAGATCCGTGGGGCAAGCCGTATCAGTACCTCAGCCCCGGCCAGCACGGCGAACTCGATATTTACTCGTTGGGCGCCGATGGTCAGCCGGGCGGTGAGGGCGTGGATGCCGATATTGGCAATTGGAATCTGGACGAGTAACCCATGTCCGCCGCTGGTCGGCTTACGAACGGCTTTACCCTGCTGGAGGTCATGGTGGTGTTAGTGCTGATTGGCATCATCACCAGCTTCGCTCTGTTGGCAGTGAGCGGCGGGTCGCAGGAGCGACTGGCGGAAGAGGCGCAACGACTGGCGGTGCTGGTGGAATTGCACCAGCAGGAAGCGATTATGAGCGGCGAGCCGCGTGGCATCCGGTTTAGCCGCACCGGCTACGCCGTCTTGAGCTTGGGCGAGAATGGCCAATGGCACGCTCCCACCGCTGCCGCCACCTTGATCCGGCACCAACTGCCTGAGGACATTAACTTGGGGTTGTGGGTCGAGGGGCGGCCTGCCGAACTGAACGCCGCCGGTGACCCGCAGGTGGTGTTGCTCAACAGCGGGGAAACCACCGAGTTCGTCACCGTGTTCAGCCTTGCCGACGAGCGCGGGCCGGATGCGCCGCTCTATCGGGTCGCCGGTGATCTGCTGGGCCGGCTGACGGTGGGCGCAGGCGCTCGATGAGATCGCAAACCGGCTTCACCCTGCTGGAAGTGCTGGTGGCGCTGGCGGTGCTGGCGATAGCCATGGGCGCGATCATCGGCGCTGCTACCCAGAGCATCAATACCGTCGCTACGCTGCGCGACCAGACCTTTGCCAGTTGGGTGGCTCTCAACCAGATCAATGGGCTACTGCTGGAATCCAAGCCCTGGCCCGCTGAAGGTTCCCGCACCGGCAACGCTGAGCTGGCCAACCGCACCTGGCGTTGGGAAGCGCGCTTCAGTAAAACCGATGATCCCGATCTGCGTCGCCTCGATCTCACGGTGCGTGCCAGCGAAAATGGAGCGGAGTTGAGCAAGTTGGTGGCCTTCAAGGGCAAGCCGCCGGAGAAAGCGCCCACTGATCCGACGACGCCAGCGGGTCAGTCGCCTGCATCCAAAGATAAGTCGCCCTTCCCCAAGAGCCGGCAGCCCTCACCATGAAGACCGCAATGCGTGGTTTTACCCTGCTGGAACTGCTGGTGGCGCTGGCCGTGTTTTCGATTATGTCCATTGCCGCCTACAGCGGTTTGCGCAATGTGCTGTTTACCCGTGCCGCAGTGGAAACACAAAGCCAGCGGCTGGCGGCGGTGCAACTGGCGATTTATCGGCTGGAACAGGATATTGAACAAGCCGTGCCGCGCAGCATCCGCGACGAGTACGGCGATCCTCAGGCTGCTCTGCTCGGCGACGAACTTAGCGATGACCGTCTCACTCTGAGCCGCGCTGGCTGGGACAATCCGCTCGGCCAGCCCCGCGCCAATACCCAGCGAGTCGCCTACCGGCTGCGGGAGGGCCGGCTGTGGCGACTGTACTGGCCGGTACTGGACCGGGGCGGACGGATCGAACCACGCGAGACTCTGCTGCTGGAGCAGGTACGCGCATTTAAGGTCCGCTTCCTGGATCGGGACGACTGGCGCAACGACTGGCCGCCCCCCGCCAACGCCGAGACCGATCAGAAAGTTCCTGATCCCATGCCGCGTGCGCTGGAAATCAGCCTGACCCTGGAGGATTGGGGTGAAATCACCCGCTTGTTGCTGTTGCCCGGCTGATCCGGTTTCACGTTCCGATATGTTGCCTGATCGCTCTCGCCAAGGCGGCGTCGCTCTGATCACCGTGCTGCTGATCGTATTCATCGCCAGTATCGCTGCCACCAGCCTGGCCGCGCTGCAACAGCGGGCTATCCGACGTAGCACCGTGCTTATGCACCAGCAGCAGGCCCGGTTGTATACGCTCGGTGCTGAACAAGAAGCGGTGATCGTTCTAATCCGTGATCGTCAGAACAGCGAAACCGACCATCCCGGCGAGGAGTGGGCCAACCTGCCGCTGGCCCTGCCGGTCGAAGGCGGTACGATCACGGCCCGCGTCAGCGACTTGCAGGGCTGTTTCAATCTTAACAACCTATGGCGACCCGCGCCGGGCGGACTAGCGCCGGCCGCCGATCCCAAGCAGGAGCGTTCGCCAAGCGAAGACGAGAAGAGACCGGAGTCAGCGGAAGAAGGTGCAGAGGCCGCACCCAAACCAGCGCTGACCCCGCCCAAACCGGCGCAGCCGGATAAATCCACCGCCAAGGCTGGACTCGATCAGGGGCAAATCAAGGGGCTGCAACGTCTGCTGGAAAATCTCGAACTGAAGCCGGAACTGGCGCAGGCCATCGCTGACTGGATCGATCCCGACTCCGATCCGCTATTTCCCGGCGGCGCTGAAGACGGTGACTACACGGTACTGAATCCTCCGTATCTGGCCGCAAATCGCCCGTTTATTAGTGCGTCCGAATTGCGATTGGTCAAAGGCATGGACCGGGAGGCTTACGACAAGCTGGCGCTCTACATCTGTACTCTGCCGCCCGGCACTCCGCTGAACGTCAATACCGCACTGGCACCAGTGTTGGCGGCGCTGGGCGATGGACTCACGCCGGCGGACGTGGAACGTCTGCTGCAAAGCCGGCCGACAGCGGGCTACAAAAACGTGGATGAGTTCCTGAACGCGGCCAAGCTCACGGTGGAAGCACCAGTCAAAGCGGGGCTGAGTACCGCCAGTCAGTATTTTCTGCTGCGAGCCGAGGCGCGGGTAGGCGACGGGCGGGCAGTCCTATACAGCACGTTGTATCGCGATGAGAACGGCGTTCGCATCCTGCGGCGCAGTTTCGGCAATCAGGATTGAGAACCGTTGGGAGAACGCACCATGTCAACAGCGCTTGGTCAGTCATTGCACCAGCCGGAAGAACAGATTCTCTGTCGTTTGGACGATCTGCCTGAAGGTCAGAGCAAAGGGTTTGCCCTCGATCCCGCAGCCCGTTACGCCGACATCCTGGTAGTACGCACCCCGGCAGGGATTTACGCCTACCGCAACCGTTGCCCGCATACCTTTGCGCCGATGGAATGGGAACCCGACGAGTTTCTGGACCTTACCGGCACGGTGATTCAGTGCGGCATTCACGGCGCGCTGTTCCGCATCGAGGACGGTTACTGTGTGTCCGGTCCCTGCGTTCGCCAATCCTTGCAGCGCATCGCCGTGACCGTCCGGGAGGGTTGGCTGGTCGCACTCGAATCTCTAGGGCGCAGCCATGACTGAGTACGCCGTGATCCGGGTCGAAAGCCTGTGCAAACATTACGGTTCAGTGCGAGCGGTGGACGGTATCAGTTTCTCGGTGACACCGGGTGCGACCTGCGCATTGTTAGGAGGCAACGGGGCCGGCAAGACTACCACCATTGCAATGTTGCTGGGATTATTGCTGCCGACCAGCGGTCAGATTCGCATTCTCGGCGAGGAGGTGCCGCGTCACCGCCAGCGGGTGTTACCGCGGATGAATTTCTCCTCGCCCTACATGGATTTGCCGCAACGGTTGACGGTGGCGGAAAACCTGACGGTCTACGCCCGGCTGTATGGGGTGCGCCGCATCCGTGAACGGCTGGACATCCTGGGGCGGGATTTGGATATTGCCGACTTCTTCAAACGCCCCTACGGCAGCCTGTCCGCCGGTCAGAAAACCCGCGTGGCGCTGGCTAAGGCACTATTGAACGAGCCGGAAATCCTGTTGCTGGACGAACCCACCGCCTCGCTCGATCCCGACACTGCCGACCGGATGCGTCGCACCCTGACCGATTATCAAACCCGGAGTGGGGCTACGCTGCTACTTGCCTCCCACAACATGAGCGAAGTGGAACGACTTTGCGATCAGGTCATCATGCTGCGGGCGGGGCATATTGTCGCGACCGGCGCTCCGCGTGAATTGATTCATCGTTATGGACGTAAAGACATGGAAGAAGTGTTTCTCGACATTGCCCGAGGTATTCAGAGCGGCGAGGTGATAGCGTGAGCGCCATTTCCCTGCGCCGGATTAGTGCGCTGGCGCTGCGCTATCTCTACCTGCTGCGCGGTTCCTGGATTCGGGTACTCGAACTGGCCTACTGGCCGACGGTGCAAATGATCCTGTGGGGCTTTATCACTCAATATCTGGCCGGCCATAGCGATGTGCTGAATCAGGCGGCGGGATTGTTGCTGTCGGGCGTCCTGCTGTGGGACGTGCTGTTTCGCAGCCAGTTGGGTCTGTCGGTGGTGTTCTTTGAGGAGCTGCATTCCCGCAATCTGGGGCAGTTATTCATCAGCCCACTGCAACCGCTCGAATTGATTTTAGCTCTGATATTTATCAGTCTGGTGCGCACTCTGATCGGGGTGGGGATCGCGGTGGCGCTGGCAATTCCATTTTATGGTTTCAATCTGTTTACGCTGGGGCCGTCACTGATCGGGTTTTTTTTCAACCTGCTGCTGATGGGCTGGGCGATTGGCTTGATGGTGGCGGCGCTGGTATTGCGCTATGGGATGGGTGCGGAAAGCATCGCCTGGGCGGCGATCTTCGCCCTGGCGCCGCTGTGCGGGATTTATTATCCGGTGGCTACGCTGCCCGGCTGGCTGCAACCGCTGTCCTGGGTATTACCCGCCAGCCATGTGTTTGAGGGGATGCGGGCGGTGCTGTTGGAGCATACCTTTCGGCTGGATCAACTGCTCTACGCCTTGCTGCTGAACGCCGGCTACCTCAGCCTCGGCATTGGCCTGTTTCTGGCCGCTGTTCATCAGGCACGGGAACGTGGATCGTTGTTGCAATCGGGAGAATAACGGGTGAGCCGTTCGCTCATAGTTAATGCGATTCACACTGTCAGCATCGTGTTATGCAGCGCCACTTCCATTCAATGCCACGCCGGGCCGGCGGTTGAATGGCGAAGGGGCTGGCGGTCGTCCATGTAAGCAGACAGCATCACCAGCGGCGCATCGTCGGCCATCAGTAAATAATCGTAGCTAGTTTTTATATACCGCTTTTAACTTCTCCTCTTGCCTTGTAGCCTTTTAAGTACTCGCCGAATACATTTTCCATTTTATTAATCTCTTCAATTAAAAATTCAGTTATTCTGGGCCAGTCTCCTCGGTTATAAACGTCTATTCCGGTCGTTTCAGAGTCGATGTTGCTACCTTTTTTATCATTCATTCTTCTCCATTCCAACGGCTTGCCCATTTTTGTTTCAATTTCAGCTTTAGATTTTTCCAGATCATCAAATATTTTTTTATTTTCATCCTTAATGCTTCGGTACAGTGACAACGAACATGTCACGGACTTTCTATGTACCGCGACTACGTAGGTTATGCCACCCACACCGCCACCACTTGCAAGCCATCCCGCACTGCTTGGGCTGATGCTTTGAAATAGCACAGATCTCCCTTTTATTTTATCTAAAAAGTACTTCCAGAACTCTGTATTATTGGTTGTCCTACCTGTTTGGGGCTGTATTTTTCCCGGTGGTGCGTTTGCAGTTATTGCCGAGAAAGAAAGGATGTTTTTCAAGTTACTCAACTCTTCATCCGATAAGTTTTCCAAGTCATTATTCAATTGGAGACTGTTGTAAAAAAGCTCCATGAAGTCAGCGATTTTGCTGTAGTATAATTCCTCTTTAATCGGAATATTTTTTCTGATCTCTTCAAATGCACCATCCGTTTTTAATTTTTCTAAATCCTTGATGCCTTCAAAAAAATAAGTATCCAGATCATTTTTATTTTTTATCATGAACTCGTATATTTCTTGGAAAGCCATCTGGAGGCATAAAGCGGCAAATAATATTCGCTGTTTATCTTTAACTTTGATACCGTCCGTTCCATCAAACATTCTTTTTTTAGTAGCAACGGTATTAAGAAGAATAAACGAATTAAAGAGTCGCTTCATGCCTCTTGGGTTGCATCCAATGGAATAGTCCACAATTTCCCGGTATGTGTTGATCTCTTCTCCAGAGCAGGCAATGTTCATATTCGATAAAAGATTCTGGATATAGGCGGATATGTTGTATTGAGCTATCGGGATAGCGAAAGGAAGCTGGATGATTTTGTCAAAGAAACTCTTTCCTTTAGAATGTCCAACGCTAACACCAAATTTCTTTTCCAGACCCTGGGTTACAACTCCATAGTCTACCGCCAGAACGAAAACGCAGTTGGGAACATCCATAAATATTTTCAGAACCTCCAAAAGCTCGACTGCCTTTTCGGGCGCCAATCTATCTAAATCATCAACGAATACTACAACTCGATTTTTACCCAAAGATTTAAGTTTTACATTAACCGCATCGCGTATTTTATCTCTGAGTTCCTCCAACGCTTTGGCGGAATCCTGCTTACCGATTTCCGCGAACTTTTCTTTAAGACTTTCGGCAGTGGTTCCTCCCATCGTTACATCGACAACCGCCACGGTAGCAGTTTTAGTAAATGCTATAGCAATCATTTACAGGTTGTGGAATTTTTCAACACACCCTTCTGAAAAATTTATA
>NZ_CBTK010000296.1 GCF_000531125.1 Candidatus Contendobacter odensis Run_B_J11
TTGTTCTCGCCTGCAGCCTCAATTTTGTCTCCTGAAGCAGGGAAGGTGGCAACTTGGGTTATGTACACATTGATCGAAATGCCCGAATTCAAGCGCTGGCTGACCGGCCTGCGCGACGGTCTCACGAAGCGCCGGCTGGCGCGGCGCTTGCGTAAAGTGCAGCAAGGCTCTCTGGGCGATGTCAAATCGGTCGGCTCCGGCGTTTTTGAAATGCGGGAATTTTTTGGACCTGGCTGGCGGATGTACTACGTCCAGCGCGGCGAAGTACTGATTGTCATGCTCGGTGGCGGCGACAAGTCCACGCAATCTGCCGACATTGCCCGCGCTATCCAACTAGCGACCACGGTAGAGGATTAACGGATGACTGAGAAAATCAAAATTTCCGACCTGTCGGAATTTGACATTACCGAATATCTGGAAGATGACCAGGCTATTGTCGAATATCTGGCGATTGTGCTGGAAGAAAACGACCCGGCGGAGTTTGTCCGCGCCTTGGGCGATGTCGCCCGCGCCAAAGGCATGACTGAGATTGCCAAAGCTTCGGGGCTGAGTCGGGAGTCGCTGTACAAGGCTCTGCAACCGACCAGCAAAGTTCGTTTTGAGACGGTGATGCGCGTGTGTGGAGCAATGGGCCTGCGACTGACGACGCAAACCGCGTGAAAGCGGGGAGGCAAGGCTTTGTCTTTCTTTGCGAATTTCACTGATGACATTCGTATCAATCAAACACATGCGTGACGGTCTCATCCTGACTGCGGGCGAAGTCCTCGTCGAGACCTGGATCCGGCATGGACGCCAACACTTGAGCAAAGCTCTGACGCTGGGGCCTGAGCAAAACCTGTTTCAGGATGGCGCGATGTTCAGCCTCTGCGCACTGCCGCACGGCCATCAACTTAAGGCGGTACGCGGTGCGTACCCTACTACTACGGTAGAACTTTCTCTTTCATGCAACCCTGCCTAACAGGCTCTCATAGGGGATACAGAGGCCGTCGTGCAGGCGTTTCGCCATTTTTAGGCTTAAGGGCCTTTTGCGGTTCAGCACTTCGGAGACTCGTCCACTGGAACCGATATACGCCTCAAGATCGCGAGGCGTGAGTCCCTGTTGTTCCATGCGGAATTTGATGGCTTCCACTGGATCAGCCGTGCTGATGGGGTAATGCCGGTTCTCGTAGGCTTCGATTAACGTTACCAGCACTTCCATTTCGTCGGCTTCTGGCGTGCCTTCTTGGGCTTGGAAGACCTGTTCAAGTTGGGAGAACATGGCCTGCAAGTCGTCGTCATTGCGAATCGGTTTAATAGTCATTCACGCGCTCTACGTTGATTGGGTCATATTGGGCGTGAGTGCCGATGAATTTCACCCACGCAATTCCTGCCCGGTACTGCATTTCGACCACCAACCGATATTTGTTCCCACTGATATTGAAAACAACCCGATGGTTCCCGCAAATGCTCGCGCTACCGTATTGGGATTTGACCGCTTGCGGTGAAGTCCATGCGGATCGAAGGGCTTCCTCATACCCACTTTCGAGTGGGCCTTGGGCATCACGGTAAGCGGGCTGTTCCCAGAATTGCCTCAAGGTACTCTTGGCGATCACGCGCATGGTTTCTACATTTTCTCCCATTTTGGGAGAATTGTAATCCTGGAATTTAGGTTCAGCAAGGACTTTTGGGTGTACGCACGAGTACGGTATATCCAGACCCACCCAAGCGCTGCCCGCAAAATTTTCCTTTCCCACACCAGCCCTTTCAATGTGCTCAGTTGATGGTTGACGTAACCGTCTGATTCTCTGTTACCCGACTCGGCCTAACATCGGGTTTGGCTAAGAAGAGTGTTCGAGGTTAAATTCAACTTATTGATTTTCAATGTTGTATTTTTACACCTTGAAAGGACTGGATTCTGGATACCAGCCCTTTCAATGTGCTCAGTTGATGGTTGACGTAACCGTCTGATTCTCTGTTACCCAACTCGGCCTAACATCGGGTTTGGCTAAGAAGAGTGTTCGAGGTTAAATTCAACTTATTGATTTTCAATGTTGTATTTTTACACCTTGAAAGGGCTGGTATCCAGAATTTCCTCCATCCGCGCGACAAACTCACCGTTTTGTTCGGGGGGAATCATCCATGATTGACAAAGATGCGGTTTCAGTTCGTTTTTTTGAGCACCCGTCGGACACTTTCATGCGAGAACCTCTCGACGATACCCCGTTCCACCACTCGATCGGCCAGCAACCGCAGCGACCTGCGGACCTGACCCGGCGGCGGTTTGCTGCAACTGAGCGCCAGCACTCGGGCTTCCCCCGCCCCATCCCGCTTCGGGGGGCGCGACGGATATGCCTGGGGTTGCCGGTTCAGTGCCGCTTCCACTCCTTGGCATACCCGGCGTTTGCGAATCCCAGCGACGGTGCGAAGAGGGACCGAAAAGGCGTCTGCAATCGGCGCATCCGTCCCATTCGGACCCTCGGCATCGGCTTTGAGCAGGATCTGGGCATGGCGGATTTTGGCGGCCGATGTCTTGCCCTTGCTCACCAGGGCCGTCAGTTCCTCACGCTCTTCCGGGGTCAGGCGCACAATGTATTTTTCGGTCAGGGCTCGTTTCGATCAGGTTCACCCGCCGGGCAGCTCAGCACCGCCACCTGGACCTCATAAAATCGAGCATGACAGACCACTAGCGGAAGGCGACACGGTCTATTGCCTGTTCAAAGCTCGCGCCTGGCACTATCTGGGCGCCGCCTGAAACCTTCTAAATCATTCTTTCTCCCAACCGTGCGTCATAGTCAACAATCGTTGCCTTCGAGTTGGACCAGGATGCAGTGCTGGGCGGATCAGGGCTGGCAAGTTTATTGCTAGTTGAGCTGATAGAGCGACGGGGCAAGTGGGAATCGTCAAATTTTCGGCGGATGAGCGTAGTGGATTCACGCCGCTTGTCCCCAGTACATCGAAGGAAAAAGTCATGAAAGCTGTCATTTTGGCCGGCGGACTCGGCACTCGGATCAGTGAGGAAAGCCATCTGCGACCGAAGCCGATGATTGAGATCGGTGGGCGACCGATACTCTGGCATATCCTCAAACTCTACTCCGCACACGGTATCAACGAATTTGTCATCTGCTGCGGCTATCGCGGTTATATGATTAAAGAATATTTCGCCAATTACTTTCTGCATATGTCGGATGTCACTATCGACATGGCGCGTAATGCGATGGAAGTTCATCATCGTCATGCTGAACCTTGGCTGATTACCTTGGTGGATACTGGGTTGGAAACCATGACCGGCGGACGTTTGCGCCGGGTGCGCGAATACCTTGATGGCGAAACCTTCTGTCTGACCTATGGCGATGGAGTGTCTGATGTAGATATTGGCGCACTCATCGCCTTCCATAAACAGGCGCAAACCTTGGTGACTGTGACCGGCATCCAGCTTGGTGGTCGTTTTGGCGCGCTGGAAGTCGAGCAGGAGCGAGTGATGTCGTTCCGCGAAAAGCCTAAGGGCGATGGCGCGTGGGCGAGCGGCGGATTCTTCGTGATCGAACCCGGTGCAGTGGATTATATCGAGGGCGATCACGCGATTTGGGAGCGCGAACCGTTAGAACGCATTGTCGCCGCAGGTCAGTTGTCTATTTTCAAACATCCCGGTTTTTGGGCGGCAATGGATACCCTGCGCGATAAGGTCTACCTGGAAGATTTATGGGCCAGTGGTCAAGCGCCTTGGAAGGTTTGGCTGTGAATCCGACCTTCTGGCTGGGCCGGCGGGTACTGGTGACTGGCCATACCGGTTTCAAGGGCGGCTGGCTGTGTCTTTGGTTGCAGCGGCTGGGCGCATCAGTAACGGGGTATGCGCTGGATCCGCCGACCCAACCCAGTTTGTTTGAAGCCGCTCGGGTGGGTGAGGGCATGAATTCGATTATGGGTGATATCCGTGATTACGATGCGGTGTGGGCGATGGTGCGGGAATATCGGCCCGAGGTGGTGTTTCACTTGGCGGCGCAGCCTTTAGTAGTTCAGTCGTATCTGCAACCCGTAGTGACCTACGCGACCAATGTTTTAGGCACCGTCCACTTACTGGAGGCAGTGCGCCAGGTGGGCGGGGTGCGGGCGGTGGTGAATATTACCAGTGACAAGTGCTATGCCAACCGTGAATGGGTATGGGGCTATCGTGAGAATGATCCCATGGGCGGTGACGATCCTTACAGCAGCAGCAAGGGTTGCGCGGAATTGGTGACTGCTGCGTATCGCGCGTCCTTTTTCGCGCCGACCGACTATGCCCAGCATGGCGTGGCGCTGGCCTCGGCTCGGGCCGGCAATGTGATCGGCGGCGGCGATTGGGCGGAAGACCGCTTGATGCCGGATATCATCCGCGCTTTTCAGGCCGGTCGTCCGGTGACGATCCGTCATCCTGACGCGGTTCGACCTTGGCAGCATGTTCTGGAGCCATTGAGTGGTTATCTGTTGCTGGCGGAACGGCTGTGGACCGAAGGACCAGTGTATGCGGAAGGCTGGAATTTTGGCCCAAGAGAAGAAGATGCCCAACCCGTGCATTGGCTGGTGGAACGGTTGGCGGCGCTGTGGGGCGAGGGTGCAGGCTGGCGTCAGGACGGCGATCCACATCCGCACGAAGCGAATTATTTGAAACTCGATTGCGCCAAGGCTTATGAGCAGTTGGGCTGGCGCCCGCGCTGGAATTTGGAACGGGCGCTGGCGGAAATGGTGGCTTGGTATCGGGCGCATCAGGCAGGTGAGGATCTGCAGGCGGTGACGTTGGCACAAATTGAAAGCTATTGGGAGGATCGGTGAGCCGTTTCGAGATCACGCCTACGATGCTAGCCGATGTTTACAAGCTAAGTTTGCAACCGCTGGGTGATCCGCGTGGATGCTTGACTCGTCTGTTTTGTGAGCAGGAATTGAGGGTATTGCTGGGTTCCCGTCACATTATGCAGATTAATCATTCTCAGACTCGCCAGCATGGCAGCGTGCGCGGGTTGCATTTTCAACAACCGCCTCATGCGGAAGTTAAAATTATTACCTGCCTGCGTGGGGTGGTGTTCGATGTGGCGGTAGATATTCGAGCGGGGTCACCCACTTTTTTACAATGGGTTGGGGTGGAACTGAGTGCGAAAAATGGTGCGATGATTTTGATCCCGGAAGGCTGCGCCCACGGGTTCCAGACGCTGAGTGATGACGCAGAATTGCTGTACCTGCATACCGCGCCCTATGCCCCGGAATCTGAGGGAGGATTGCATTATGCCGATCCCCGGCTGGATATTTCTTGGCCGTTGCCACTGGCCGATATTTCGCCGCGCGATCAAAATCATGCGCTGCTGTCGGCTGGTTTTTCTGGAATCGCTGTATGAACTGTCGCCATTGTGGACAGCCGCTGCGCTTGCCTTTGATTGATCTGGGCAGTGCGCCGCCGTCCAATGCCTATCTGAACGAGCAGACTCTGCGCGCCCCGGAACAGTGGTTTCCGTTGCGGGTACTGGTGTGCGAGGCGTGCTGGCTGGTGCAGACCGAGGATTTCGCCCAAGCGGATGCATTGTTTGCTGCCGACTATGCGTATTTCAGCTCGTTTTCCACGACTTGGTTACAGCACGCCGAAGCCTATGTCGCCGCAATGGTGGAGCGGTTTGGCCTGAATGCAGCGTCTCATGTGGTTGAAGTCGCAGCTAATGATGGCTATTTGCTGCACTATGTGAAGGCGCGTGGCATCCCTTGCTTGGGGATTGAACCCACCGTCAGCACCGCGACTGCCGCCCGGGAAAAGGGCATCGCCATCGTCACTGATTTTTTCGGGGTGCGGCTCGCCCGTGAGTTGGCGGAACAGGGCCGACAGGCCGATTTAGCCGTTGCCAACAATGTCCTTGCTCATGTCCCGGATATTAACGATTTCGTGGCGGGCTTTGCCCTGTTGCTGAAGCCTGCGGGAGTGGTCACTTTCGAGTTTCCGCATCTGCTACGCTTGGTGGCCGAGAACCAGTTCGATACGATTTATCACGAGCATTTTTCCTATCTCTCGCTCACGACAATGGTTCGTATCGTCCAGCGCAACGGTCTCGCCGTGTTCGATGTGGAGGAATTACCGACTCACGGGGGTAGCCTGCGGGTGTTTGCCCAGCGCCAGGATACCGGCTCGCACCCGCCCAGTGCCTGTGTGGCTGAACTGCTAGCCGACGAAGCCGCCGTCGGCATGGCGACATCAGGTTACTACGCTGGGTTCCAGGCTCGGGCCAACCAGGTGAAGAATAATCTGCTGATTTTTCTCATTGAGGCGAAGCGGGCGGGTAGGAAAGTGGCGGCCTACGGTGCTGCCGCTAAAGGGAATACGCTGCTGAACTATGCCGGGGTGCGTCCCGATTTATTACCTTGGGTGGTGGATCGCAATCCGGCCAAACAGGGCAAGTTCCTCCCCGGTAGCCGCATTCCTATCGTAGCCGAAGCACGGCTGCATGAAGAAAAACCGGAGGTGATACTGATTCTGCCTTGGAACCTGAAAGAAGAGATTATGGCGCAACTGAGCTATACTCAAAGACAGGGTGGGCAGTTTGTGACGGCCATTCCCCATTTGAAAATCTGGAAGTGAGATTTGGAGAGTACTTATGTCCGATGTCGTGGAACGAGTCGATCGACTGGAAGAAGCGGTACACGAATTTGTTCTCAACGTGGGGATCGAGTTCAATAAGTTATACAACTCTCAAATGCGCACGGAAGCGGAATTGCGGGTGTTCAAGGATGAGATGAAGGACTTCAAAAATGAGATGAAGGACTTCAAAAATGAGATGAGGGACTTCAAAAATGAGATGAGGGACTTCAAGGACGAATCGCAAAAAGCCAGTCGGGATATGAACCGGCAATGGGGCGATCTGGCGAACAAGATGGGTACGTTGGTGGAAGATTTGGTAGCACCGAGCTTGCCACGGATCATGCGGGATGTATTGGGGCAGGAAGTGGCGGATTTATCAGTGCGACGTAAACGACGACTAGCAGACGGGCGAACTTGGGAGTTTGACGCGATTGCGGTAACCGAGGGAGAGCAAGTCGGTTTAAACAGCACCAAAAGTACTTTGCGTAGTGCGGATGTGGATCACTTTGTTAAGGAGGTTGCGGCGTTTCGAGAATTTTTCCCGGAGTACGCCCGTTATCCCGTGGTGGGGATTCTGGCGAGTCTGGCGATAGAGGAGAGTGTATTGAATTATGCGGAGCGGCAAGGGTTAGTGGTGCTGGGGGTGGGCGATGCGTTGATGGAGATTAAGAATCGTCCGGGTTTTACGCTGAAATTTTGGTGAGCAGTACTACGACCTGCATTTAGCATGATATATCCATTGTTATACTCGTGGCAAAGTATCTACTAAATCTACTAAATAAAAACACTCGATCACCCAGCTTGAAGTGCGCTTTACGATGAATGTCACTGACCGCTCCGGTTCACTCAAACCCGATGCAAAATGGAACCCCGCATTTACGGGTATTGTCGGCGGTAAGTCTGGAGGAGGTATTCGATGGGTTCACGGGTCATTGAGTCGGGAAAGTACCGATGTCGGCTTTAACCTTGCGCCTGCTGCCACGCTTGAGCGAGCGACGCTTTGCCCAACTCTGCCGGGCGAATCCTGAACTTCAGTTGGAGCGGAGCGCCCAAGGGGAATTGATTGTCATGTCGCCGACCGGGAGTGAAACCGGGTTGCGGAATACGCAGTTGACCGGTCAATTGTGGTGGTGGAACGAGCAGCGGGGTTTAGGTGAGGTGTTTGATTCATCGACCGGTTTCCATTTGCCCAATGGCGCGGATCGTTCGCCGGATGCGGCTTGGGTGTCGAAAGAGCGCTGGTTTGCCTTGACGGCGGCGCAGCGTCGTCGTTTTGCACCGTTGTGTCCGGATTTTGTCGCTGAGCTGCGCTCACCCAGCGATAATTTGGAGTCCTTGCAGACTAAGATGCGGGAATATCTGGCGAACGGGGCCCGCTTGGGTTGGTTGATCGATACCGAGACTCAGTGCGTAGAGATTTATCGTCCGGAGCAGCCCACTGAAGTGAGTGAAGGGCCGGAGACCTTGAACGGTGAGGATGTACTGCCCGGTTTTGTGTTGCGGTTGGAGCGGATTTGGGGAGTCAGGGTAACGGCTCGACCGATTGCATGAGACGAATGCTATCCAAATCCTGACGAAGGAAGCGGAATGACGGACTACGATTCACCCTGGAAGCATGTACTGGCGCGGTATTTCCCGGCGTTTCTGGAATTTTTCTTCCCGGCGGCTTATGTGGGCATCGACTGGACGCAGGGTTATACGCTGCTGGACAAGGAGTTGCAGAAGGTAGTGCGGGACGCGGCCTTGGGCCAGCGCCGGGCGGATCAACTGGTGAGGATCACCGGGCGGGATGGCGCGGAGGACTGGGTACTGGTGCATGTCGAGGTGCAGGGTGAGGACAAACCGGATTTTGCCCAGCGGATGTTTGTCTATAATTATCGAATTTATGATCTTCACGCCCGGCCGGTGGTGAGTCTGGCGGTGCTGGGCGAGCCGTATCCGAGCGGGTGTGGCGAGTTTGGCTACGACCGCTGGGGTTGTCAGATGAGGTTGCGCTTCCCGGTGGTGAGTCTGACGGATTATCGGGCGCGGTGGATGGAGTTGGAAGCGTCGCGTAATCCGTTTGCGGTAGTGACGCAGGCGCATCTGAAGGCGCAGGAGACGGCGGGTTCGGACAGCGAACGTTACCGGGCGAAACTGGGGCTGATTCGGAGCCTGTACCGGCGGGGCCACCGGCGAACGGAGATTCTGGAGTTGTTCCGGTTTATCGACTGGGTGCTGGCGTTGCCGGAGAGACTGGAAAACCAGTTATGGACGGAAGTGCAACAGTTTGAAGAGGAAAAGCGGATGCGATATGTGAGCAGTTTTGAACGAATTGCGTTGCGCAAAGGGATGAAGAAGGGGATGGAGAAGGGGATGGAGAAGGGGATCGGCCAGGGGCAGGTTGAATTAGTGGAATTGCTTCTCCGGCAACGCTTTGGTGAGGCACCGGAATGGGCGCAGGCACGCTTGCAGCAGGCGGATCGAGCGCAGTTGGAAGCTTGGGCACTGCGGGTGTTGGATGCAGGGAGTCTGGAGGAGGTATTCGATGGGTTCACGGGTCATTGAGTCGGGAAAGTACCGATGTCGGCTTTAACCTTGCGCCTGCCGCCGCGCTTGAGCGAGCGACGCTTTGTCCAGCTCTGCCAGGCGAATCCTGAACTTCATTTGGAGCGGAGCGCCCAAGGGGAATTGATTGTCATGTCGCCGACCGGAAGTGAAACCGGGTTGCGGAATACGCAGTTGACCGGTCAATTGTGGTGGTGGAACGAGCAGCGGGGTTTGGGTGAGGTGTTTGATTCGTCGACCGGTTTCCATCTGCCCAATGGCGCGGATCGTTCGCCGGATGCGGCTTGGGTGTCGAGAGAACGTTGGTTTGCCTTGACTGCGGCGCAGCGTCGTCGTTTTGCACCGTTGTGTCCGGATTTTGTCGCTGAGCTGCGCTCGCCCAGCGATAATTTGGAGTCCTTGCAGGCTAAGATGCGGGAATATCTGGCGAACGGGGTTCGCTTGGGCTGGTTGATCGATACCGAGACCCAGTGCGTAGAGATTTATCGTCCGGAGCAGCCCACTGAGATATGTGAAGGGCCGGAGACCTTGACCGGTGAGGATGTGCTGCCCGGTTTTTTGTTGCGGTTGGAGCGGATTTGGGGAACATGCAACCGTAGCCGTCTATCCGTTGAATAGCAAAATGGAACAGATGTTTTTTGTCACGGATGGAAAATCAAATTAATTTAGGAAGATAGCCATGCATATTATTTCTAATCTAGCCCGAATATCACATTTAGCGGATTTGGAAGATTCTATTAAAGGGAGCCAGTTGATTGTTGAAGATGAAGTTTCCATTGATAGTTTTGTCAAAATTAAATTTACAGGCGGTCTTGGTGATGTTCGAATTGGAAGGGGCACTGTGATTAATTCAGGAGTAGTGATTTATTCTGGCAATGGTGTCAATATTGGTGAGGACGTAGCTATCGCTGCTAACTGTACTTTTGCGGCAGTCAACCATGAATTCCAACGCAAAGATGTAACTATTAAGATGCAACGCTTCCAACCGAGTCGTGGTGGAATCTTGATTGAGAATGATGTGTGGATTGGAGCCAACTGTGTAATCTTAGATGGAGCGATTATCCATCAGGGTTGTGTAGTAGGAGCAGGGTCGCTAGTCAGAAGTGAACTAGCCCCTTACTCAATAAATATTGGTAATCCCCTACGCCGAATTGGTTGGCGGCGGTAGTGGTTAGGGAATGTTTTACCGTTCTAGGTGCGACCGGTTTTATTGGTTCGCATCTGCATTGCTATCTGGAGAAACAAGGCCATAATGTACTGACTCCTCCACGCAATGCACCTTGGATTTTTACTGAGCCACTGGGCCATATTCTATACTGTATTGGTTTAACTGCCGACTTTCGCAACCGTCCTTTCGATACTATTAACGCCCATGTCTGCTATTTGGCCGAAATATTGAGTCGATCTCACTTTGACAGTCTGCTGTATTTATCCTCTACTAGGGTATATTTGAATGCTGCTAGCGGTAGTGAAGATGAACGGTTAATAGTGAATCCTTTGGAGTTAGATGATCTCTACAACCTTAGCAAACTGACTGGTGAGGCGCTTTGCTTTCGAGATCCGAGAGCTAGAGTCGTCAGATTGTCAAATGTGATAGGTAGTGGCTCGCAATCTCCGACAGCTTTACAAGCAATAATATCGGCGATTCATACAAATAGACGAGTAGTTTTGCATACCACGCTTGATTCCGAAAAAGACTATATCTGGCTAGATGATGTGGTGAAAATGTTACCTGTTATTGCTACAAATGGGAGAGAAAAAATTTATAATCTTGCCAGCGGTGTAAACCTTTCTTATTACGCCATTTTGCAAGCATTGCGTACTTTAGCCGAGTTCACGATTGAAATTTCACCAAAGGCACAACGACTAAATTTTCCGCAGATTAGCATTACCAAAATGCAGCGCCAGTTTGACTTTAGTGCGACTGATATATTGCCATTTTTACCTAGCCTGATGATTGACAAAGGAAAAATTAATGAAAAATTGGCTTGAATCATCAGTATTTACCGATGTTAATAACCCAAAGGAATTTTGCAAAGGAATCCAGCATGTAGTTAATCAAATTAACGGTGCAGGTGTATTTTTGGGTGATAACCTTTTTACCTACGGCAAAAATTTAAGTTTTCTAGATGATGAAAAATTTATGGAGGCATTTACTCGTCATGCTAAGACGAATATTGAGCAATCCATTATTTGGCGATTCAGCATATTAACTTGGGCAGCGCTACGAGCTATGCAATTGGAAGGTGATTTTATAGAATGCGCTTGCTACAAGGGAACAAGCGCTCGTATTGTCTGCGATTATGTTGACTTTATGAACTGTGACAAAAAATACTATCTTTATGATTCATTTGAACATAATGATTCCATGATACATCATGGGATGCCAGAGCTTGGGACAGGCCTATATGAGACGGTGTGCCATCGCTTCAGTGATGTTTCTAACGTAGTGGTTACCCAAGGGTTGGTGCCACAAATCTTGCACGAGGTATCGCCGGAAAAAATTGCTTTCATGCACATCGATCTGAATAACGCACCAGCAGAAGTAGGTGCTTTAGAATTATTATTTGACCGAATGACATCGGGTGCCGTACTGGTACTGGATGACTATGGCTGGTTGAGTTATCGCGCACAAAAAATTGCTGAAGACGAGTTTTTTGGCAGGCGCGGTTATATAGCAATCATTTACAGGTTGTGGAATTTTTCAACACACCCTTCTGAAAAATTTAT
>NZ_CBTK010000297.1 GCF_000531125.1 Candidatus Contendobacter odensis Run_B_J11
GCGTTGGGTAGTAAATGATGTTGTCCATGCGCTATAGCTTGCGTTGCGGTTTAACCAAGAAAATTAGGGGTAGTGCGCTAAATTTGGATATTGCTGCGACTAAACAATAAATAATCAATTAGTTGCGATATTTCGTATCCACATTAAGGGCACTACGCCCAGTTAAGGTTAGTTGTTCGGCACTGGGAGACTTTCCAATTCCTTCAGGCGTTTCATCGCCTGCATCGCCTGGAGGGAGTTGTAGTTGATGCCGGCCGCGTTCAGGCTGCTGCCCTGCTGGAACGGATAGTCCGGCAGCGTGGTGAGGAACGCCTTGAGCTGCTGCTGCACCGGAATGAACAGCCAGATGTTGTCGGCATACCAGCGGATGTACATCCCCGATTGGCTCGATGCCCGCTCGTAGGGATCGGCCCGGAGGTTGGTGATCACCGGCCAGCCCGGCACGTTGCGCACGGCGGTGGCGATGTTGCCGTCCTCGGTGGCGAAAGAAACCTTCCAGTCGTTCCAGCGCACGGCGTTGAGATCGCCACCCTGACCGAAGTAGAAGATTTCTTCACGCGGGCCTTTCTTGACCTCGCCCTTGAAAAAAGGCACGAAGTTGTAGCCGTCGAGGTGAGCTTTCCAGGTCTTGCCGTTGGCCTCGTAGCCCTGCTTCACTTTCTCGACGATGTTCGGCTCGCCCGCCGCCGCCAGCAGCGTCGGCAACCAGTCCTCTTGCGAGAAAATCTCGTTGACGATCGTGCCCGGCTTGATCACGCCCGGCCAGCGGACCAGCATCGGCACCCGGAAGCCGCCCTCCCAGGTGGTGCCTTTCTCGCCCTTGAACGGCATCGTGCCGCCGTCCGGCCAGGTCGCTTCCTCCGCCCCGTTGTCGGTGCCGTAGACGACGATGGTGTTGCCGGCGATGCCGAGTTCGTCGAGCCGTTTGAGCAGCCCGCCCACCATGTCGTCGTGTTCCACCATGCCGTCGGGGTAGAGGCCGATCCCGGTGCGGCCCTGCGCCGACGGCTTGAGATGGGTCCAGACGTGCATCCGCGTGGTGTTGAACCAGACGAAGAACGGTTTTTTCTCTTTCACCTGGGCGTCAATGAAGGTGTTCGCAGCAGCGTAGATTTCGAGGTCTACGGTCGGCATCCGGGCGCGGGTCAGCGGGCCGGTGTCCTCGATCTTCTGCCCGCCCTTGCCGTCCGACCAGGTATGGAGCACGCCGCGCGGGCCGTAGTTCTTTTTGAACTCAGGGTCTTTCGGGTAGTAATAGGTCTCCGGCTCTTCCTCAGCGTTCAGGTGGTAGAGGTTGCCGAGAAACTCGTCGAAGCCATGCATGGTCGGCAGGTGCGAGTCGCGGTCGCCCAGGTGGTTCTTGCCGAACTGGCCGGTGGCGTAGCCTTGCTGCTTCAGCAGGTCGGCGATGGTGGGCGCCCACTCGGGAATGCCTTGCGGCGAGCCCGGCATGCCGATGGTGAGCAAGCCGGTGCGGAACGGGTGCTGGCCGAGAATGAACGACGCCCGGCCCGCCGTGCAACTTTGCTGGGCGTAAGAGTCGGTGAACAGCGCCCCTTCCTTCGCCAGGCGGTCGATGTTCGGCGTCTGGTAGCCCATGATGCCGTGGCTGTAGGCGCTGATGTTGTCCCGGCCAATGTCATCGCCCCAGATCACGAGAATGTTGGGCTTCTGGTCCGCCGCTTGCGCCGGAACGACGGCCCCCAGCAGCGCCGCCGAAGCGGCGAGCACGGCCAGACCGTAGTTAAGGAATTTGTTTCGTAGCATGGTGTTTCACCTCTCGTTGCGGATTTCGGCGTAACCATTCATTGCCCTTGCGCCCTGGCGAGGGGGCGAGGGGTGAATGACGAGCGGCTGCCGCTTGCCGTCGTGTCAGATCAAGGGTCGCGACAAACCTCGCGGCGGTGGCCGATCTTAACGATCTCCACCACCACTTTTGCATCCGCGACAGTGTAGAGGATGCGGTAGTTGCCTTGCCGCACGCGATAACGCTCTTGGCCGGAGAGCTTCTCGGAACCGGGCGGGCGCGGGTTTTCCCGCAGGGTTTCGATGCGCGCCAGAATGCGGCGCACGTCCTCCTGGGGGATGCCGTGCAGGTCCTTGGCGACCGACGGCTTGAGGCGCAGATCAAAGCGCGCCATCAGCCTTGAGCCGGGTGAGAAACTCTTCGTAGCTCAGGGTCGGCTCCGCAGCGCGGGCGGCGAAGGCGGCCAGATCTTCCTCGTCCTCGCTCAAGGCGACGCGGATCGCCTCGTTGACGATCTCGGACATGCTCCGCCGGGTCGAGGCGGCCTTGAGCCGCAATGCCTGATGCAGCGCCGGTTCGAGATAGACGGTGGATCGGATAGTTTCGGTGCTCATTGACGCCTCCAAAACGTTTGGACGTTTTGTCGTTATAGCATCGCGGGCTGGTCGCCGCCAGCACTTCAAGATGCGCTCGGCGGGCCGGCCCGCGTCGTCTCGAAGGGGTCGAGACGAGCCGGTTCCGTTCGGTGGCGTGGGTTCAGTTCGCCAGCTCGACCAGGACCTCATCGCGCCCGAGCGAGAGCACGACGCCCTCGCTGACGCCGGTCAGGTGCATGATCACCCCCGCCTGGTTTTGCATCCACAATTCCGCCTTACCCGACGTGGCGAATCCGGCCTGCCCCGTTCCCTCCGAATAAGGACCCGCGAAATCGGACAGACGGTTCAGCCGGTAGACCTCGCCGCTGGCCTGGACCCGAGAAGCGCCGCCGGGTCCGACCACCGTGCCGACGACCTTGAACGGATAGGTGCGCCCCTGGAAAGTCAGCGAACCGGTTCCCCCCGTCATGCCCGCCGCGACGGTCTCGGTCAGGGTCACGGCGCCGGCGGGCGTCAGGCCGGCAATGCTCTGCGCGGTGGGGGGCGGTTGCATGGCGCCGCAGGCGGAAAGGCCCAGAAGACCCACCCCCGCTAGCCACGCGCGCACTCCGCGCAGATGATTGAAACGGGTGTTGGTCATGATGGAGTCACTCCTGTTGAAAATGGCGACTGGAAGGTGGCGGTACAGCGGTAGGGACAGAAAATTGAACCGCCTGAGCCAAGGATAGGAAAGCGTGGATTGTACATGGCAACGTAGCCGGCTTCTCACCGCAATTCCGCAGCGATCCGATCCACGGTGGGCAGGGTGTAGTAGAAGAAGCGCTTGAACCCTGCGCATAGATAATTCAAGCCCGGTTCGCTGTCGGGGGGGCGGATCAGGCGGTTCTTCGGACATTCCCCCCAGCAATCGCGCAGATACGCGCACGCACGGCAATAGCGGGGGAGCGTCCCAGACTTGGCGTAACCAAATTTGACCTGCATGGGGGAAAACACCATCTCGGCCAGGGACCGTTCCCGGAATTCTTTGCGGGCGCTTTTTCATCTCGAATTTGGCAAAGCTGGCAAGCAGTCTGCAAGCCTGAGGTGAAGGTTATCCTGGGCAGTCGCTGTTCAGTTGCATTCGTCGCTCACGGATCGAACGCGAAGATGCGCTTCCAGTCGTTCTTCATGCTGATGACGATCCAGCCGTCCTTCTTCGCCTCGTCGTACAGCGCCTGGGTGAATGCGCCGACCTTGGTATCGGGCAGCCCCGCCGCCGGGCCATAGGCATACTCGCGGGTGGCGTCGTCGTGCAGCACCAGCATCGCCAGCCGCGCCCCGGCGCCGGCCTGGGTGTACTCCAGCATCTGCCGGTCGCCGGTCGAGTTGCCGAACGCCGCGTAAGGCCGGCGGCCGATCATCAGGTGAATACCCTCGGGCTTGCCGGCGTTGTCATCGTTGAGCAGCAGCTTCGGTTCTTTGGTGAGGAACGGCTTGCCGGCCTTGTCATAGCCGTACTTGGTCCCGCCGGCGCTGCCGACCACCTGCTCCGGGGGAATACCGTAGGTGGTTTCCGAGTACACCCGCACGAAATCCTGGCCGCCGCCGGTGACAATGTAGGTCTGGTAGCCGTTGGCGCGCAGGTATTTCAGCACGTCCTGCATCGGCAGGTAGGTGAGTTCAGTGTAGGGCCGCTTCCAGCGTGGGTCCTTCGCTTCGGCGAGCCACTTCGTCACTTCGGCGTTGAACTCCTCCACTGATATTCCGGTGAGCGTGGCGGCGAGGATCTCTTCGAGATCTTTCATCGTCAATTTTGCCATCGCCTCGCGGTTGCCGGACAGGACCGTTTTGAACGGCTCCACATGCTTCAACTCCGGCTTCTTCGCCACCACTGCCGGAACCCGCTCCAGACAGTACATCACCTGCGTGTACATCGGATGCTCGACCCACAGCGTACCGTCCTGGTCAAAAGTAGCGATGCGCTCGGCGGGCGGCACGAACTTGGGACTGGCCTGGTCAGTGGTGTCCTTCACGAAAGCGACAATCGCCTGCTTGGCGGGGCCGTCGTTCCAGGCGGGCAGCGGGTCGGTTTGGGCGAACGCCTGAGCACCCAGGGCGAGCAGTGCGCCCAGCGTAAAAATGCGGGTAAATACTGAAAAGGAGGGAATGGGTTTCATGGGTGGTTTCTCCTTAATCAAGCTGATAACGGGCGACCCTTTCGGATCGCCCGCCAAATCATTGCAAGTCGTCAGTCTTCAGGCTTTAGTCGTGCCCGTTGTGGCCACTCTGCTGCATGGCTTTGAGGATGCCGTCCAGGTTATAGGTCTCGGGCGCCTGCATTGCCGGGAATTCCTTGTACGACATCAACTCCTTCTCCCATAGCAACTGACCGATTGGCAGCATGTTCCAGTTGTACACATAGGCGTTGCCGGGGGAGCCAAGTGCACCTGCGTAGCCCATCAGGGACTTTGCGTCGTCGCCGACCGTCGTCTCGAAGGGATCACGCTTGAGATTGGTGAGCTGGGTCCAGTGAAAGCTCTGCGCTCCAAACAGTCCGCCGGTCCCGGTATCGGGCACGATCGTGTAGTACATCTTCCAGTTCTTGTAGCGAACCGCCGATGGTTGCGAGCCGGTGTAGTAAAAGAACACGTCACGCGCCGACTTCTGCGACTTGCCGCTGAGGTAGTCGGTCTGGTCAACACCGTCGAGCTTGGTCTTGACGATGCCGGGATAAGTGCCCGACATGATCTGCTCGTTTAGCGCGTTGCCCTTCGGCCCGCCAGCGATGTTGACCAGCGTCGGCAACCAGTCGAGCGATGCGAACATCTGGTTCTTGACTGTGCCCGGCTTGATGACACCCGGCCAGCGGACGACCAGCGGGGCGCGCATGCCGCCTTCCCAGGTGGTCAACTTGCCGCCTTTGAAGGGGGTGGTGCCGCCGTCTGGAAAGGTGATCGTTTCTGCACCGTTGTCGGTAGTGAAGACAATGATGGTGTTGTCGAGCTGGCCCATCGCTTCGAGCTTCTTGATGACCTCGCCGATGTTGTCGTCCATCTGCTTCATGCCGGCTTCGTTGGTGCCCCAGTCCTTGCCGCCGGGTTCACCCACCATGGCCTCGTACTTCGGCGACAGCATGGTCGTGATGTGCATGCGCGCCGGGTTGTACCAGACGAAGAAGGGCTTGTTGGTCTTCTTGGGGTCGTTGCGGTCGAGGAAGTCGATGACCTTGGCCGAGATCTCCTCGTCGACCGTCCTCGAACGATCCAGGGTCAGCGGGCCTTCGTCCTTGCAGGTCGTGTTCTGCTGCGTGCCGTCGCTGGACTTGCACCAGATGACCGGACGCGGTGGGGTCAGGCAGGTCGACGTTTTCGGATCAAGCGCGCCAGGCACCTCGGGCAAGCCGGTGATCGGCGTGTTCTTGCACGGCGGCGCGATGCCCTGCACCAGTGGGGTCTTGTTGATGTCGACGAAGCTGACGCCCTGCATCGCGTCGAGGTGATAGAGGTAGCCCCAGTATTCCTGGAAGCCATGCGAGGTCGGCAGCGCCTCGAAATGGTCGCCGAGGTGGTTCTTGCCGAACTCGCCGGTGGTATAGCCGAGATCGAGCAGGAACTTGGCGACTGCCGGCGTGCCGGGACGCAGCCAGGATGGGCTGCCCGGCAGTTGCGGCGGGATCATGCCGGTGCGCAGCGGATGCATGCCGGTAAAGAAGGCGTTGCGGCCAGCCGTGCAGCTTTGCTCGGCCAGATAGTCCATGAAGATCGCGCCTTCTTGGCCGATACGGTCGATGTTGGGTGTCTCCCCGACCATCAGGCCACGATGGTAGATGCTTGGCTGCATCCAGCCGATGTCGTCGCCCATGATGAACAGGATGTTGGGTTTTTTGCCCTCGGCTGCGCCACTGGCGGCTTTGGCGGCCACGACCAGTTTCTGGCCAACCTTGACTTCATCCGACGCCAGATTGTTCTGCGCCTTCAGTACGCTCACGGGAACCTCGAAGCGCTCGCCGATGGCGATCAACTCGTCGCCCTCGACCACCCAATAGGTAGCGGTGACGGTATCGTACTGGCCCTTGGCGTGGTGGCGCGATCCCTGGTCAGCGGCTTGGGCGCTACCGATAGTCATACAGGCGATCAGGGCTAGAACCGAGCAGGCAGTTTTAACCGCCGAGGCCAAGGGCGATTTCAGCAACAATGGTTGCGGCATGGGGGATGTCCTCGTTCAGATGGGTTGAGTCAGGTAGCGATTAGCCGACTAATTGACTGGGTTTTTTGGGATTATGACACCGGCGGCGCAACGTGACTATTGGACGAAGGGGCACTATTGTTTGCCCGAAAGGGCAAAAGAAGAGGGACGCGCTGTAGCTGGAATCAGTCGGACAAGCGGCGCAACCGCTCGGCCAGCCGACCGAGTTCAGCGACCGAATTGACGCCCAGCTTCACCATGAATTGGGCGCGCTGCATCTTGACGGTGCGCTCCGCAATCCCCAGTTCTTCGGCAATCTGTTTATTGATCTTGCCGGTGATGACGCGATCAAAGACCGCCCGTTCGCGGAGCGTGAGCGAGGCAAAGCGGGCGCGCAACTGTTCTGCTTCCTGGCGAGCCGTGCGCTGAACCGCATCACACGCCAGCGCCCGCTGAATCGCATCGAACAAGGCCGCACGCTCAACTGGCTTGGCCAGAAAGTCCACCGCACCGGCTTTCATCGCCCGCACGCTATCGGCTACGTCGGCGTAGCCGGTCAGAAAGATCACCGGCAGCGCGACGCCCTGGCGCTGCAAAGCGGCCTGCAATTCAAGACCGGACGGCCCCGGCATCCGCACATCAAGCAGCAGGCAACCGGGGCGATCCGGCAGCGGATACAGTAGAAAGTCGCCGGTCGATGCATAGCCGCGCACCTCGAAGCCCGCTGCGCCGAGCAGCCGAAGCAGTGCGGTACGCAGCGAGTCATCATCATCAACGACATGGATTAGCGGGGTGGTACTCATGCCGGCTCCGGCGACGGAACGCCCATCGTGCTGGCGGGGGGCCATTCGATCTGGAACACCGTCCCGTCGTCGGAACCGTCCTCCGCCCAGATGCGGCCCCCGTGGGCTTCGACCAGAGTGCGCGCAATCGACAGCCCCAGCCCCATGCCCTGACGCTTGGTGCTGAAGAACGAATCGAAGATCTGCGGCAGGTGTTTGGGGGCGATACCGTGCCCGCGATCACGTACCGCGATGGTGATACCACGGGCATCGTTCGCAACGGACACTACAACGGTGCGCCGGTACTCCGGCACGTCGGCGACCGCGTCCATGGCATTGATTAGCAAATTGATTAGCACCTGCTGGATCTGGATGCGGTCGCCGATTAGGGTGGTAACAGTTGTTGCAAGCCGAATGTCAAGGGTGACCCGCCGTCGCTGCGCTTCGGCCCGCAACACGGACTCTACATCGCTCACGGCTTCATTAAGATCGAAGGGTTGCCGTTCAATCTCGTGCTTGGCGATTAGCGTCCGCAGCCGACGAACCACTTCGCTGGCCCGCAGGTCGTCGCGACGGATGTCGGCGAGAATCTCGCGCAGCTCGTCACGCCGATCCGCGCCGGATTCGAGAATGAGGCCGGCGGCGTCGGCGTTGCTCAGGATCGCGCCAAGCGGCTGGTTAATCTCGTGGGCAATCGAAGCCGTCAGCTCGCCAGCCACCGCAAGCCGTGAGGCATGAGCGAGTTCGGAACATTGCTTCTGCACCGCCAGCTCGGCCCAGCGGCGGCGACGACGTTCAACCAGAAGCCCGGCAATCAGCCCCGCCTGAAGCAAGAACACGGCGGCAGCCATAATCGCCCCGTTTCGGTGTTCCTCCAGAAACGATGGTGCCTTGAAATGGACAATGGCGTCGCCCGGAATTACTTTTTCATCGATGCCCCAGCGGCGGATCTGTCGCCAGTCGACATTCAAGGTTGTGGGCATGATCGCCGGCAAGCGCAACTCGGCGGGTGCAGCGCCGTTCAGCAGCTGGTTTACGATCTCTCCCGCCTGTCGCCCCATAGCCGCGAAATTCGGCATGGAGCCGCCAACGATGCCGATACCGATGAAGGTGTTGAATGACCCGTACACTGGCGCAGTCGCGGCGGCGGCCATGAGCCTGGCGGCTTCGCGAGGAGTAAACGTCCGGCCCGCGCCATCCTGAAAGTAGCCGGGGGTGAACACCATCGCGTCCTCGCCCAATTCACCCAGCCGTTTTAGCAGCACATCGGTGGGCAGTCTGGCGAGAAACTCAGCCGTCGCCCGACCCTGGAACCGGGAAACCTCGTCACGCAACCGGGCTTCAAATTTACGGTCTAGTGTGACGGCACCCGTCACCACCACCAGACGCCGGGCCTGCGGATGCCAGCGTAGCGCCTGGTCGATAGTGCCGGAAAAGTCGCACTCGACCGGAACCCCCACGATGTCGGCGGGCAGGGATGGGATCGATTGCAGAAACGACCGGGCAACGCCCATGTGAACCACCGGGATCTGTGGAAACAGCTCGGTGCGATGGTCCAGCAGGAATGCGAGCGCACCTTCACCCCCGACGACCAGCACGTCCGGCGGCCGCAAGGCATACTTCTCGCGCAGGAACGTGGTCACGGTGTGAGCGTAAGATTCGCCTGAGAAACGAGGATAGTCGAGAAACTCGGCGCTCAACTCCACCGAATTCGCTATCGTCTCGCGCAGCCCACCTTCGCCTTCGAGGTTCGCCGGCAACAACCGATGGGTGGAATACAACACGAGAACCTGCCGGGTTTCCCCAGCCGTGGCGGATAATGCGAGCAGGAGAACACACCCAGCCAAGAGATATACGAGGCGTGATGCGGTGTTGGGGTTCTCAGTGGGCATCACTTCTGGATAACATTGGCGTCAGCGGATAGCCCCTCTTCATGGAGAGGGGCATTTCCTACCGTCTGTTCAGTGTCCGACCGCCCGCCGCACTTCTTCCAGCGAGTTCGGATCGTCCAGCGTGGACAGATCGCCCGGATCGCGGCCTTCGGCCAGCGCCTGGATCGACCGCCGCAGCAGTTTGCCGGAACGGGTCTTCGGCAACGCATTGACGAAGTGGACCCGATGAGGTTTGGCTACCGCACCGAGCAGTTCCTGCACCTTGCCGATGACCTCCTTCTCCAGCCGCGCTTCCGCGCCCGGCTCATCCAACAGGGTTGGGTCTCTCAACCGGCAGAAACCAACCGGCACCTGACCCTTGACGCTGTCCGCCACCCCGATGACCGCCACTTCGGCTACCGCCGAATGGGCCTGGATCGCCTCTTCGATCTCGCGGGTGCCCAGACGGTGACCAGCCACGTTGATCACGTCGTCAGTGCGGCCCAGAATGAAAAAGTAGCCGTCTTCGTCGCGCACCGCCCAATCGGACGAGGTGTACAGCATCTCCTTGAAGCTGGAGAAGTAGCTCTGGACGAAGCGCTTGTCATCGCCCCATACCGTGCTCAGGCAACCCGGCGGCAGTGGTGGAACCACAACCAGCACCCCCTTATCACCGCGTGGCACTTCTTCGCCAGTCCCTTCGCTGATGACCTTGATGTCGTAGCCGTAGACCGGGAACCCGGGCGAGCCAAAGCGGTTGGGCTTGAGATCCACCCCCGGCAGGTAGGACAGCATCGGCCAGCCGGTCTCGGTCTGCCAGTAGTGGTCAATCACCGGAATCTGCAAGGAATCGGTGATCCAGCGCGAAGTCGGCTCGTCCAGCGGTTCGCCGGCCAGGAACAAATAGCGCAGGCAGGAAATGTCGTACATTCTCATGTACTTCGGATCCTGCGACTTCAGTACCCGAATCGCGGTCGGCGAGGAGAACATCGACCGGACCTTATAATCCTGCACGATCTTCCACCAGATGCCGGCGTCCGGCCGCGTCGGCAGACCCTCGTAAAGAATAGTGGCTGAACCGTTAATCAACTGACCGTAGATAATGTAGGAGTGACCCACGACCCAGCCGATGTCCGAGGTGGCGAACATGGTTTCGCCGGGATTGACGGCGTAGAGGTGCTTCATGGTCGAAGCCAGCGCCACCGCATAGCCGCCGGTGTCGCGCTGCACCCCTTTGGGAATGCCGGTGGTGCCGGAGGTGTAGAGGATGTAACTCGGCTCGTTGGATTCCAGCCAGGTGATCGGCACCTCAGCGTCCATGTGCTGAGCGCGCAGAGTGGCGTAATCCAGATCGCGGCCCTCAGTGATCGCCATGTCCTTAACCAGACCACGGTTGATCAGGATCACCTTCTCCGGCGGGAATTTGGCCAGGCTGCACGACTCATCCACCAGATGCTTGTAGGGCACGGCCTTACCGCCGCGCATTCCAGCGTCGGAGGTGATCATCAGCTTGGGCTTGGCGTCGTCAATCCGCACCGCCAGGTTATAGGCCGCGAAACCGCCAAACACCACCGAGTGGACTGCACCCAGCCGGACGCAGGCCAGCACCGCGAACAGTGCCTCGGCGATCATCGGCATGTAAATGATCACCCGGTCGCCCTTCTGCAAGCCCTGCGATTGCAGCACGGCGGCAAAGCGGTTCACTTCGCGGTGCAGTTCAGCAAAGGTATAAACCTTTTCTTCGTCAGTTTCGGTCGAGATGTAGATGAGGGCGGGCTGGTTGGCGCGCTCGGCCAGGTGCCGATCCACCGCGTTGTAGCAAAGGTTGGTTTCACCGCCCACGAACCACTTGCAAAACGGCGGCTTGCTGTAATCGCGCACCTTCTGCGGCGGCTTGTGCCAGTGGATCATCTGGGCCTGTTCGCCCCAGAAACCCTCGGGGTCTTCAATGGACCGGCGATGAAAGTCTTCGTAGCTACTCATGCGTTGCCTCCAATTTAGTGTTTTCGGGGTTGTGACGACGTTTGTTGTGGTCGTTGCGAAAATGTAGTCGTTCTGTCGAAAAAGTGTAGTCGCCCCGTCGGAAATTTCTTGTTTACCGTGGCGCCGTCCCCCCGTGCCGACGGGGACGGCTACCCAACGGCTTACTTGGCCTTCAACAGTTCTTCGACGCTGGCGCGCTCTTCGCGCAGCTCCTGCTCAGTCGCCAGCATCTTTTCACGGCTGAACTCGTCCACTGACAAACCCTGCACGATCTCGTAGTCGCCGTTCTTGCAGACGCACGGATAAGAGTAGATCACGCCTTCGCCGATGCCGTAAGAACCGTCGGCTGGCACCGACATGCTGACCCAATCGCCCTCGGCAGTGCCCAACGCCCAGTCGCGCATGTGGTCAATCGCCGACGAGGCAGCAGAAGCCGCCGATGAGGCGCCACGAGCTTTGATGATCGCTGCGCCACGCTGCTGCACCTCGGGAATAAAGGTATTGCGATACCAGCCTTGGTCAACCAGCGCAGTCGCCGCTTGACCCTTGACGGTGCATTGGCTGAGGTCGGGGTACTGGGTGGAGGAATGGTTGCCCCAGATCGTCATCTTCTTGATGTCGTTGACGTGAGCGCCGGTCTTCTCCGCCAACTGGCTCAGGGCGCGGTTGTGATCCAGCCGGGTCATGGCGTGAAACTGGCGGCGATCCAGATCGGGAGCGCTGGCGGCGGCGATCAACGAATTGGTATTGGCCGGGTTGCCGACCACCAGCACCCGCACATTGCGGGCGGCGTGGTCATTGATGGCCCGACCCTGCGGTCCGAAGATGGCGCCATTCGCGGTCAACAGATCCTTGCGCTCCATGCCGGGGCCGCGTGGTCGGGCGCCGACCAGCATGGCAAAATGGGCGTCAGTGAACGCGGTCTTCAAGTCGTCGGTAGCGACCACCCCGGCCAGCAGTGGGAAGGCGCAGTCGTTCAGTTCCATCACTACACCCTGCAAGGCTTGCAGCGCCGGGGTAATTTCCAACAGTTGCAGGATCACCGGTTGATCGGGACCCAGCATACTGCCCGAAGCGATGCGAAACGCCATGGCATAGCCGATGTTACCGGCGGCACCGGTGATGACGACGCGAACGGGTGATTTCATGCGTGTGCTCCTTTGAGATGAGTGGTAGTGCGGGTGTGGCCGAGAATACGCCGGGGCTGTGTTTTGTACACAGTTCCGGGAGCGGGAACAGCGATGGTGGAGATAGGATGGTTGGAATCTGCCAGACTGACAGTTAGAACCACAGCGATGCTCTCTCTATAAAAATCAGATGCCGCTCAATGTCGGCGGCTTTTAGCTTGAAGTTAAAAAATAGTAGCGTAGATTGCCGGTTTTTGAAACTAATCCGGGTTTTCCAGAGGGTTGCTGCAACCATGAGTCATTCGCTCATTGAGGGCGCGAGTTATATGCTGACCGGCCTGCGCTGGCTGCCCAAAGCCGGGCTGCGCGGTGTTGTGGTACTTCCACTGTTGATCAACAGCGTGTTGTTCGGCATCGGCATCGGGTGGAGTACGAGCCGGTTTGAACAGCTTGATCAGGCAGTGCAACGGGCATTGCCGGAGTGGCTGGCCTGGCTGCACTGGCTGTTGTGGCCGCTGTTCATCCTGACAGCGCTGGTGGTGGTGTTTTACACCTTCACCGTGCTGGCGAACATCATCGCTGCGCCGTTTAACGGCTTGCTGGCGGCACGGGTCGAGAAGCTGGCGGCTCCCAGCGGTGCACCTCCTCGCCCGCCCGCCGAACTCACTTGGCAGGAACTGGCGCTCAGTCCGCTGCGGGAATTGAGCAAATTGCTGTACTTCATCGGCTGGGCGATTCCGTTACTAATCCTGTCGTTCGTGCCAGTAGTCAACATGGCGGCGCCGGTATTGTGGATGTTGTTTAGCGCCTGGATGCTGGCCCTGGAATACGCCGATTATCCGCTGGGCCAGCGTGGCTTAACCTTCCGGGAGCAGCGCCGGCTGCTGCGCCGGCACTGGCCGCTGACCCTGGGCTTCGGCAGTATGGCTCTGGTGCTGACCCTGATCCCGGTGCTGAATTTTCTGGCAATGCCGGCGGCGGTGATCGGTGCAACATTGATGTGGGTACGGGAAGTATCCGCATCCTGAGGAGTGGAACTTTTGCGGTTACGATCTTCAACCTCAACTCCGCTCCCGCCAACGGATGCGGCAGGACGATGGTTACGCAGGTTCTATACCGGCCTGCTGTACCTGATGCTGCCGCTGGCGCTGCTGCGACTGTACTGGCGCGGGTATCGCGATCCGGGACATCGCCAACGCTGGCGCGAGCGGTTGGGATTCATACCGTCGTTGCCCACCGGCAGTCTGTGGCTTCATGCGGTGTCGGTGGGCGAAACTCGCGCCGCGCTCCCGCTGATTCGCGCCCTGCAAACCCGCTATCCCGATCTGCCCCTGCTGGTGACAACCACCACCCTGACTGGTTCGCGACAAGTACGGGAAGCGTTGGGCGAGCAGGTTCATCATGTCTACGCGCCTTACGACCTGCCCGGTGCGGTGGCGCGGTTTCTGCGCAATAGCCAGCCTCGGCTGGCGGTGATCATGGAAACCGAGTTGTGGCCCAATCTGTTGCGGCAGTGCGCGATGGCCGGAGTTCCAACCGTGATCGCCAATGCCCGGTTGTCGGAACGCTCGGCGCGGGGCTATGCCCGAATCCACAGACTCACCGCGCTGATGTTGCGCGACATCACGTTGATTGCCGCTCAGGCCGAGGCGGATGCCGAACGCTTCCGCGCCCTGGGCGCGCCACGGGTGCGAGTGACCGGCAATCTGAAATACGACTTGCCACTACCGAAAACCCTGCTGGAACAAGGGAGGGTACTGCGGCGCGACGTATTGGGAGAAAACCGGCTGGTGTGGATCGCCGCCAGCACTCATGCCGGCGAGGATGAGCCGGTTCTGGATGCGTTCGCGATCCTGCGCCGCCGTTGGCCGGATCTGCTGTTGATGCTGGTGCCCCGTCACCCGGAACGCTTTGACGGGGTGGCGGCACAGTGCCGACAACGGGGCTTTCCAACGGTTCGACGCAGCGAACAGCGGCCCTGCGCACCGGGCAGCGCGGTTTTTCTCGGCGACAGCATGGGGGAGTTACTGCGGTTCTACGCGGCTGCCGACTTGGCTTTCGTCGGTGGCAGTCTGGTCGCTACCGGCGGCCATAACGTGCTGGAACCGGCGTTGTTGGGTCTGCCGGTGTTGTTTGGGCCGCATATGTTCAACTTCACCGAAGCAGGCGAGCGGCTACTGGCAGCCAACGCGGCCTGGCAAATTGCCAACGCGGCGGAACTGGCGGTTGCGGTTGAGCGGTTGCTGACCGATCCTGAACGGCGCCAAGCTGCCGGCCAGCGAGGGCGGGCCGTCGTGGAATGTCATCGTGGGGCGCTGGCGACGTTGCTGGCCTGCATTGAAGAGCAGCTTCCATGCAGGCGCTGAGTGGTTCAATCCGCTATCCTTGGCTATAACCGGCAACCGATTCACTCTCTCCCGCCACCCCGGCGATCCAATTCATTAGCTGCGGAGTTTTAGCCCATGGAGTTATTGTTCGATCCCCAAGTCTGGATCAGTCTGCTGACCCTGACCGCGCTGGAAATCGTACTCGGCATTGATAATCTGGTGTTCATTTCCATCCTGTCCAACCGGCTGCCGATCCAGCAACAACCCGCCGCCCGACGAACTGGTTTGGCGTTGGCGGTGATCACCCGCCTGCTGCTACTGGCCAGCATCGCCTGGCTGGCTAACGTCACCACACCGCTGTTCACGGTGCTGGAACACCCGGTATCGTTGCGCGACCTCATCCTGCTGGTTGGCGGGCTGTTCCTGCTGGCCAAGGGCACTACCGAGATTCACGCCACCGTGGATGGCGTGGAGGAAGAAATGCGTGCGGCCAAACCCGCCCGCTTTGTCTCGGTCATCGTCCAGATCATGATTTTGGACATCGTATTCTCGCTGGACAGCGTGATCACGGCAGTCGGCATGGCTCAACATCTGGAAGTGATGGCGGCGGCGATTATCATTGCGGTCGGTATCATGCTGTTTGCCGCCGAACCGCTCAGTCGTTTCATCCGCGATAACGTGTCGGTGAAGATGCTGGCCCTGAGCTTCCTGATTCTGGTCGGTATGGCGCTGCTGGCCGATGGTCTGCACTTCCACATTCCCAAGGGCTATCTGTATTTCGCTATCGCCTTCTCGGTCGGCGTTGAAGCGCTCAACCTGGCAGCCACCAAACGCCGGCGGCAGCGGACGGCGCAACGGGCCACCACCCAGCGATCCACTCCACCGCGATCTACCTCGCAACCCGCCGATTCAGCGGCCATGACCCGGATCGTAGTGAAGACCGGGAAAGGCGGCAAAGGCGGAAAGAGTGGCGGCAGGAACTGAACCTGTTCGCGCCAGCCTAGTCCGGTAACTGTTGCAGACTGGCGCAGGTTTCTCCGGCAACCGTCTGGATACACTGCAACAGTTCCGCAGCGCCCTCCAGGGTTTGCAAGTGTCCGGCTTGCTCCAGTTGCCGAATCAACTCCGCCAGCCGGAACGCATCCTAAGATCACACTAACCGGAGTTCACGATGGCCACGGAAATTGAGCATAAATTCCTCATCCGCGATGAGCGCTGGCGCCAGCAGGTCGAGCGTTCGGCGTGGATGCGGCAGGGTTATCTGACCAGCGATGCCCGCTGTTCGGTGCGAGTGCGGATCGCGGACGGCCAGGGGTTCCTCAACCTCAAGAGCGGTACGCTCGGCATCCAGCGCAGCGAATATGAATACCCTATCCCGCTGCGCGACGCTGAGGAAATTCTTGATACCTTGTGTGAAAAACCACTGTTGGAGAAAACTCGCCATTTTATACACTTCGGCGCCCATCTCTGGGAAATCGACGAATTTGCGGGTGACAATGCAGGCTTGATCGTGGCGGAAATCGAACTGAATCATCCCGACGAGCCGTTCGCCCGGCCCGACTGGATAGGCAAAGAGGTGTCGCACGACATCCGCTACTACAACTCGCAACTGGCACGGCATCCCTACACCACTTGGTCATGTGCGAACGGCTAATCCGCGTCGACCTCCTGGAACAGCAGCTTGAACTGCTGGAGGGCGGGAGGGTGGCGGCGATCTACCCGGTATCCACTGCCCGCAACGGTTCCGGTGAACAGCGCGGCAGTGGTTGTACCCCACGTGGCTGGCATCGTATCCGCATCAAGATCGGGGCCGGTTTGCCGCTGAACGCGGTGTTAGTGGGTCGGCGACCGACGGGGGAAATTTACATCCCGGAACTGGCGGATCATTACCCGGAGCGTGACTGGATTCTAAGCCGAGTTTTGTGGTTGACCGGTTTGGAAGCGGGCTTCAATCGGGGCGGCGAATGCGACACCTTACGCCGCTACATCTATATTCACGGCTGCCCGGATCACCAGCCAATGGGGATACCGCTGTCGCACGGCTGTATTCGGATGCACAACCGGGATTTGCTGGAACTGTTTAATCGGGTAGATGCCGGCGACCGGGTGTTCATCGCCGGCTGAAAGACGCGATCAGGGATGGCCCAGTTTGGGCCGCAAGCCGTCGAGTACGCTCTTGAACTCATCCTGGTTGCGTGGGTTCAACTCGCTCAGTGTACGGTGAGCCTCGTAAACAATTCGGGTCAGCGCGTCCTTACTGCAAGGCTCCGAAATTGCCAACTGCTGTAGCGTCGCCGAGATATTCTCGCCGGTGTCGCGAATGGTGAAAATATCGTAGAAGCCCAGATTGTCCAGGATCTGATTCACATCAGGATTGGTAGACAGCAGGGTCGTCGGGTGAGCGAAATGCTGGCGGTTAAAGTTGGCGATCTTCGCCAGCAGTCCCAGGCTGGTGCTGTCAATCGAGTGCGCTTCGGTCAAATCTACGACGATATTGTCGTAATCGGCCTGGGCGAACAGGCCATCCAGGAAATCACCCAGGGCACAGCCCATGGTGTAGCGCACATCGCCGACCAGTTTGAGGACATAGGTATTGCCCTGCTTGAGGTAAAACGCTGCGCCCGCTTCCATTTCATTTCGCTCTCTTGATCAATAGCAGGGTCACATCGTCGGGCAAAGATCCACTCTGATCGAGACCCAGTTCCTGGATCAAGTTCTCGATGGTGAGTTCGGTAGCGCCGACGATCTCCAGTAGAAACGATTGTTTGTCGCGCAGACTGGTCTGCGGCAGGGTTTCGAGAATGCCATCCGAAATCAGCACCAGAGCGAACTGAGGCGGCAATTGCAGGGATTCCGTCTGGTAGTTGGCAAAGTCAAATAATCCAATCGGCAGGCTTTTTTTACCCACATAACCGGCGTGTTCGCCATCGAACAGGATCGGGAACGGAAATTGGCCGCCGCCGCTGTAGCGCAACTGGTGGTTCGACCAGTTGATGACGCCGTAAAACATGGTCAGATATTTATCCATGTGGCAGCCGAAAATTTCCCGGTTCAAACGGCTCAGGGTTTCAGCCGGGTTCAGAATACCCCGGTCGCGATTTTGCCGGTACAGTTCGCGATAGCGGCCCATATAGCTTTTGAGCATCACCGTGACGAAGGCCGATGACACCCCATGCCCCGACACGTCGGCCATATAGAAACCAAGATGATCACCGTCAATGGCGAAATAGTCCACAAAATCGCCGCTGAGATATTGCGAGGTGAGCAGGTGGCGGCTGAATTGGTAGCCGCGATACACCTTGTCGTTTTCCGGCAGCAGTTGAAACTGGATCCGCCGCGCCGCTGCTTCATCTTCCCGCAACTGCCGCACCGTTTGCCGCAACTGTTCATTGACTGCTTCGAGGTGTTCGCGATATTCGCGGTTTTCCCGCCGCAGCCGAGCGCGTTCCAGCGCATGATCGATGGCGTGCTCTAACACCGCCATATCCTCAATCGGCTTGGTCACATAATCCCAGGCTCCCAGTTTGAGCGCCTGAATCGCGTCGCTCATCCCGCCCAGGCCAGATACCACCAGGATCGGCAGTTCGGGAAATTCGTGGGTCACTGCGGCCAGCACCTGCAAACCGTCCATGCCCGGCATCCGCAGGTCGCAGAGCACCAGATCAAACGGTTCATGGCGACAGAGTTCGATGCCGGCTTGACCATCGCTGGCCTGCAACACCTGAAAGCCGCTGTCTTCGAGATAGGCGACGAGGATCTCACGGGCTCGTTCCTCGTCGTCGATGATTAATATTTTCACCGGATTCGTACTCATGCCCCGCCTCCCCATCGTGCTGCCAGCACCCTGACCGCTGCCGCCAGTGGTGCCATATCGCACAAAGGTTTGTGGTAAACCCGGTCATCATCAAGGCCCATGGATCGCAGATCTTCGGGCAAGTTGTAGCTGGAGGAGCCGGTGTGGATCAGAAATTCCATTTCAGGATAGGACTGGCGCAGGATACGAATAGCACTATTGCCATCCATATCCGACAGCCGCATATCCATAATGCACACCCGGCAGGTACCGCCAGCCCGTAACCAACTCAGCGCGGGGGTCACGGCTTCGAACGTAGCGACTTTCAACCCCTCGTCCTCCAGGTACGCTTTCAGGTTTTCCCGAATCATGGCTTCATCATCCACGATCAAGACCCATTCGCTCACGGTAGCGCCTCCCGGATCAGGGGCAGGCGGATGCTGAAACAGGCCCCCTGTCCCGGTTTGGAAGTCACCGACAGTCGACCATTATGCTGCTCGGTAACGATAAAGTAAGACACTGATAATCCCAGTCCAGTCCCAACACCCACATCCTTGGTGGTAAAAAACGGCTCGAAAATACGTTTGAGGGTTTTTTCATCCATACCGGGGCCATTGTCAAGCACCTCGATCAAGGTGTATTCGGCTTCGCGGCGGGTGCGCAGGATGATGGTCGGTGCCGGCACCCCCTCTTCGGCCATCGCCTGGGCGGCGTTCTTGAGCAGATTCAGGATGACTTGCTCGATCTTGGTCTTGTCGCAATGCACCATTCGCAGCGTGGGATCATAATCACGCTGGATCGCGATCCGTTTGAAATCGTACTTCTTTTTCAAATCGTAGTCGCTGACGGCCAGTCGCAGCACGGTTTCCAGCATCTCTTCCAGATCCACCAGGCCAAAATGGGTTTCGCTGCGCCGGCTGAACGACAGCATGTCGGAAACGATCTTGGCCGCACGGATGCCGGCCTCGCGGATGCCTGCCAGGAAATGCAGAATTTGGCGCTGTTCCAGATAGCGGTGGAGCCGATCCAGGTCAATGCCGATGGCCGCAGCCACGGCGCGGTTTTGGGGCATGGCCGGGTCAATGCGTCGCAGGGTGTTCTGGCAGCCTTGCAGGATGACCCCCAGCGGATTGTTGATCTCGTGTGCCATCCCGGCCGCCAGCCCGCCGACCGAGAGCATTTTTTCGGTTTGCACCATCATCGATTCGATCCGGACCCGGGCGGTCACATCATCCATCCGGATCACCGCGCCGCGCCCACCGTCCGCCATCAACGGGTAGACCATGACATCGGCGTAATGCAGTTCGCCCTGAGCGTCCAGCGTCATCCGTGGAGTTTTGATAGTACGCCCCAGGCGGATCGCCTGTCGCACCTGCTCAAACTGGCCTTCCAACTGCGGGAACACATCGCCGAAAAAGCGACCTTGTGCTGCTTCCCATGAGACCCCGCTGACCTGTTCAGCAGGCTGGTTCAGCACCGTAATATAACCCCAGGGATCTACCCCGATCAGCACCGACGGCATCGAATCAATAATGTTCTTGAGATAGAGCCGCATTCGCGCCACTTCTTCCTTGGCCCGTTTCTGCTCGGTGATGTCAATCGCCACGCCCAGCGCGGCGATTTCGTTCGATCCCGGTTCGAGGAAAGGGATCTTGATGGTCTGCAAGGTTCGGGTGTGGCCGGCGTGGTCGGTGAAGGTCTCCTCGGCGATGAATTTGGAGTTTCCAGTTTCGATCACTTCCAGGTCATCGGTCAGCATCCGCGCTACCTCATCTTCCATCCCGTGAACGATGCTGTGGGAACGATTGACCAGTTCGTCGACCGTCAGGCCATAGGCGTCTGCCGTGGCGCGATTGGCCAGCAGGAAATGACCGTGACGATCCTTGGCGAAGATCATGTGCGGCACCAGATCGATGATGCGTCGTAACCGCACTTCGCTCTCGCGCAGCGCCGCTTCCGCCTTGAGTTGCTCGGTGATATCGGTGCCGGTGCCGCGATAGCCCAGGAACTGGCCCCCACTGTCGTAAATGGGTTTACCGTTGATCTTGAGAAAGCGGTCTTGGCCGTAACTGCTGCCCACTTGGGTCTGGTAGACGAAATCGCGGAATGGCAGATGCTTTTCCAGCATCTCCCGATGCTGCCGCCATTTCTGAGCGTTAGCGGCGACATCAACGGCGGCCAAATCCCAGCGGGCGCGACCGATCACATACTGCGGAGCAATGCCGGTTAAGGCATAGAACCGCTCCGACAGATGGGTGAAGCGCAACTGTTCGTCCATCTCCCAGATCCAGTCGCTGGCGGCCTCGGTTATGTCGCGAAAGCGCGTCTCGCTCTCGCGCAGCGCTGCTTCCGCCTGGCGGCGCTCGTGCAATTCCTGCTGCAATTGCCGGGTTCGCTGCGCGACTTGTTGCCCCAGTACCCAAGACCACAACAGCGCGGCGACAGTGACTACACCCAGCGGAATCAGCAGCCAGACCGCATGGCGCAGCATCACGATGAATCCGCCGGTCTGCTGCCCTACTGGGCCGAACCAGTGATCAAGCAGGATCTCGTGATAGGAGAAGGGATCGAGGGCGGTAGCGATGACGGTGCTGATGATTGCAGCGAGCGCCAGTCCCAGATAAAACCGGCGCGACCAGCCATGCCGTTGAGGGATGGAAGAGGGCGGTGAGGATGGCGTAATGGAAGATGGGCAGGGTAATGGCATGACATCTGGCAAATGGGGCGTTAGCCGTTATCATAAGGCCATTTCACCGCAAATAGACGGATACGAGGCGCGAGCGATGGCATTAGGATCGGTGATGTTGGGGCTGGATGGGTTGGAACTGACGGTTGAGGAGCGTGAGATCCTGCTCCATCCGCAAGTGGGGGGAGTCATCCTGTTCACTCGCAACTACCAGTCGCCGGATCAGGTAGCGGCGCTGACTGCCGCCATCCACGCCTTGCGCCAGCCCCGCTTGCTGGTGGCGGTCGATCACGAAGGTGGCCGGGTGCAACGGTTCCGCGAGGGTTTCACCCGGTTGCCGGCGGTGCGAAGGCTGGGCGCGATTTACGACCGGGATCGGATGCGCGCCAAGCAACTGGCGCGAGTGACCGGCTGGCTGATGGCCGCCGAACTGCGGGCGGTCGGGGTGGATTTCAGCTTTGCTCCGGTGCTGGATCTGGATCACGGCGTCAGCGGCATCATTGGGGATCGGGCCTTTCATTCTGATCCCGATGGGGTGGCGGATCTGGCCCATGCTTACATGAGCGGGATGCAGAAGGCGGGCATGGAGGCAGTAGGCAAGCACTTTCCGGGGCATGGCGGCATCGCCGCTGATTCGCATCTGGAACTGCCGGTGGATCTGCGCCCGCTGGTTGATCTGGAGACCAGGGATTTGCTGGCGTTCGAGCGGATGATCCATTACGGATTGGCGGCGTTAATGCCGGCGCATGTGCTGTATCCGCAGGTGGATGACCAGCAGCCCGCTGGATTTTCGGCGCACTGGCTCAAGGACATTCTGCGGCGGCGGCTGGAATTTCAGGGGGCGATCTTCAGCGACGATCTGGACATGGCCGGCGCCCACGCGGCAGGTACGCCGCCGGAGCGGGCGCTGGCGGCGTTGAAGATCGCCCCAGATCGGAAGAGCACACGTCTGAACTCCAGTCACGC
>NZ_CBTK010000298.1 GCF_000531125.1 Candidatus Contendobacter odensis Run_B_J11
TGCCAAGCACAGGGATGCAGCAATATCTGAGAGTTAGTGCTTAAGTTGGCGCGTATGGGGTAAGGTGCAGCATTACTGATGCTGAAATTGAGGCTGATAATGATCACTGGGATACGCTACTGGCAACGGATGAAGCATAAAAATTATTAGATCGATTAGCAGAAGAGGCATTAGCTGAACATCGATCATCTAACACAAAACCAATGCGAACTCTGGCAAATCAATCGAACGGGGCCTACGCAAACCTACTGAATTTGAATATTCAGCAATAGCAGGTTGCTGGCGGGCGGCATTCTCAATGCAGCCACTGCGTCGCCAGCAACTCATAGTCTTCCAGCAACAGCAACCTCCCGCCCGGCTAATCCAACGCCTGACGAATAGCGCGCAGGCTGACCGCCGCACCTGAAGTCAACTTGTAATCCACAAAACGACTCACATGCGTCTCGCCGGGATTGATTTCCACGGTGGGGATGCCGGTCTGGCTGGCCTGTGCCACCGGGCCAGCGATGTAAGGGAACACGCTGGTGGTGCCGATGCTGAACACCAGATCGAAGCCCTGATCCAGTTCCGCATATAAGTGCTGAATAGCGGCGGACGGCAGCACCTCGCCGAATAACACCACCCGTGGCCGCACCGGCGCATGACAGCGCGGGCAAGATGGCGGCATCTCCAGCTCGCTATAGTCCGGCACGGTGGCCGCGTAGTCGCAGCGGGTGCATAGCAGATCGTGGATGTCGCCGTGAATTTCAATCAGATTGCGGCTACCCGCGTCGCGGTGGAACCCGTCAATATTCTGCGTCAGCACACAGACCTCAAAATGATCCTGCCACTCGGCGATAATGGTGTGCGCATCATTGAAGCGCGCCCCGCGACAGGAATACTCAATCTGATGCAGATATTTCCAGGTGATGGCCGGGTTGGCTTCGAGCATCGAACCGGACAACGCGGTTTCGATGGGGAATTGGTCTTCGGTGGTCTGATCGTTGTACAGCCCGCCGATGCCGCGATAGGTCGGCAGGCCGGAATCGGCGGAAATACCGGCGCCGGTGATAAACAGCAGCCGACGGGCGCGGCGCATTTCCTCGACAATTCGGGCGACAATAGCGGGATTGGGGTCGGACATGATGGAACCTCGCGGGAACGATTAGGGGCCTGATGAAAATTCTAATGCTTTCGGACGTGTATTTTCCGCGTGTGAACGGGGTTTCTACATCCATTCAAACTTTTCGCTGCGAATTGCAGCGCTTGGGGCACGAAATCTGGGTAGTCGCACCGGATTACGGCCAGCCGACTGCCGATGAAGACCGGATCTGCCGGGTGCCGTCCCGCCAGGTATTGCTTGATCCCGAAGATCGGATGATGCGGCCCAACTTGTTGTCGCGGCGGTTGGCGGAACTACGCGCCCATCAGTTTGACATCGTGCATATCCAGACCCCGTTCGTCGCCCATTATGCCGGCGTCCGACTGGCGCAGCAGTGGGGCGTGCCCTGCGTCGAGACCTATCACACCTTTTTCGAGGAATATCTGTTTCATTACTTGCCGGTGTTGCCGAAGCGTGGTTGGCGGGCAGTAGCCCGGCTGTTATCGCGCCGTCAGTGCAATCAACTGAATGGGTTGGTGGTGCCGTCGCAAGCGATGCGCGAGGTGCTGGTCCAGTACGGAGTGCGAACCTCGATGCGAGTGATTCCGACCGGGATGCCGCTGGAATCTTTTCAGGAAGGCGACGGCGCCGCATTTCGGTCCCGCCACAACATCGCCATCGGACAACCGACTCTGGTGTTCGTGGGTCGAGTGGCGTTCGAGAAGAACATCGAGTTTCTGCTGCATGTGGTGCGGGAACTCCAGCAAACCACCCATCCCGATCTCGTGCTGATTATCGCTGGCGAGGGACCGGCAGAAACGTCGTTGCGCCGGCTGGGAACCACCCTCGGGCTGGAGGCCAACCTGCGCTTTGTGCGCTATCTGGCGCGAGGCGTTGAATTGAGCAGTTGCTATCAGGCGGGTGATGTCTTCGTGTTTGCTTCGCGCACTGAGACTCAGGGACTGGTGTTGCTGGAGGCGATGAGTCTGGGGGTGCCGGTGGTGTCCACGGCGGTCATGGGCACCCGCGACATTCTGGCGGCGAACCAAGGCGCGCTGGTCGCCGAGGAAAATGTAGCGGGTTTCGCCACTCAGGTGCGCCGGGTGCTGGACGATGCCGAACTGCGCCGCCGCCTGTGTGCGGAAGGGCGGATTTATGCCCGGCAGTGGGCAGCAGAAGGTCCGGCCCAGGCGTTGCTGGCGTTCTACGCCGATCTCCGGGCCGGGCGAGTGACGGACAGCAACGCTCAGGAATTCAGCAAGCGGTAGAGCGCCTCGAACTCCCGGCTCAATTTGTGTTTGGGGTCAAGATGAATCATCGGCAGCGCCTGAGCGTGTGATTCACGGATTTTGATCGAGGCCGAAAGAAATGCCTCCAGCACCGGCAAGCCCTCGGATCGCAGTTCTTCGACCAGGCGCACCGGCAGGTTGGCGCGGGCCTGATAGTGGTTGACCACGATCCCTTCAATCCGCAGCGCGCGGTTATGGTCGGCCTGAATCTCGCGCACGCTGTCCATCAGCGTGTACAGGGCGCGGTGGGAAAAATCGTCGCAATCGAACGGGATCAGGCAGGTGTCAGCAGCGATCAATGCCGAACGGGTGTAGAAATTCAGCGCGGGCGGAGTGTCGATGAAAACATCGTCAAATTCGGTGAAGGTCTCCATCGCCTCCCGCAGCTTGTACATCTTGTAGCGTGATTCCAGCTTGATTTGCAGGTCTTCCAGCCGGGGATCGGAGGGCAGGACGCTGAGATTAGGAAACGGAGTTTGAACGATATAGGCAGCGGGTTTATCAGCAAACATCTTGTAGGTCAGGATGTCGTCGAAAAAATGGGCCAGGGTTTTCTTCTGCTCATCCAACATATTACCGAGCAGGTAGCGGGAAGCGTTGGCCTGCGGATCCAAATCTACGACCAGGGTTCGTCGACCCTGAGCGGCGCCGATGGCGGCCAGATTACAAGTAATGGTGGATTTGCCCACCCCTCCTTTCTGGTTGAAAACGACTCGGCGCATGGCGGTTTCCGTGGTTGGGGCTTCAAATAAGTGTAATCAAGTGGCGGGAGAGCGTCGAGATTCATCTGGCTGGGAGACCTTAAGAAAAGTCGAGGAATGAATTGACGCAGTGCAATATAAACTCTATACTGCAACGCAACATTCATCGTGAAAGTTGTCCTCCAATCCTCCTTTGGTGGTTCTTTGCCGAGGTCATCAACGACCTCGGCTTTTTTATTGCGGTTGCAAAAAAACTTGACGCACTGCAACATAATCGCTTATTTTACGCCCTAACATCGTTTAGATGTTGTTGTTCCCAACTTCCTTTGGTGGTTATTTGCCGGGGCCTAAACCCCCGGCTTTTTTATGGCTGCGACGCAGAGCCGCAATCGGGAGAGCGATGATCCAGGAACTTTCTGGATACCCCTGTTCCGATAGTTTGGCAAGCCTACTAAACGCTCTGGATGTTTTCCCTCATGACTCCGCAGCAACCCCGCCTGATTTCGCGACTGGGCAAACCGCTGGTATTCATAGCCAGCTTGTTGCCTCTTGTTTGGCTGTGCTGGTTGATTAGGCAGGGACAGTTGGGCGCCAATCCGGTTGAGACCCTCAGCCACCATAGCGGCGACTGGAGCCTGCGCTTTCTGCTATTGACGCTGGCGGTGACGCCATTGCGGCGGTTAACCGGCTGGAACCGCCTGCAACAGTTTCGACGGATGCTAGGCTTATTTACTTTCTTCTATGTCTGCCTGCACTTTGGCGTCTATTTGATTTTTGACCAGTTTTTTGATCTGCGGGCGATCATCGAGGATGTCGCTCAACGACCCTATATCACGGTGGGCTTCGCCGGTTGGCTGCTGCTGATTCCTCTGGCCGTGACCTCAACCCACACGATGATCAAGCGACTGGGACGGAATTGGCAGCGATTGCACCGGCTGGTTTATGTTATTGGTGCACTGGGTGTCCTGCATTATCTATGGCTGGTCAAGGCCGATCTGACCGAACCGCTGGTTTATGCCGGAGTGTTGGCGGTGTTGCTGGGCTATCGGCTGTGGTGGTGGACTCGCTCGGCCAGGATCGCCCGCTCCATCCGCTAAAAGCCACGCGACAACAGCTTAGGAATTCAAGCCCGTTACTAACGGAAAGTGGCGCTGTTTTCGCTGAGACCGCCATGAACGGTCTGCTAGACTGACATCATTGCTGACCGCCGGATCGCTACGCCATGACCCCTGAATCGCTGGTGAAAATCACCCGCACCTTGTTTTCCCTTCCCGATGTCGTAAAGCGGATCAATGAACTCATTGATAATCCTGCTACTCAGGTTTCCGATCTCGCCGAGGTGATTCTTTGCGATCCCGCGCTGTCAGCCCGACTGTTACGACTGGTCAATAGCGCCTATTACGGACGCCCCCATCGGGTGGACTCCATCCCGCAAGCAATTCTCCTGGTTGGAGAACGGGGATTACGTGACCTGATCCTTGCCACCGCTGCTGTCACTCTGTTCAAAGGGCTGCCACCGGAACAAGTGAATATGGATTTATTTTGGTTCCGAAGTATTGCCTGTGGCATCGCCGCACGACTGCTCGCCCGGCGCAAGCATCTCTATGAGGGAGAACGGCTGTTCATCGCGGGCCTGCTACACAATATTGGCCGGCTGATTTTCTACAGCCAGTGCCCGGACTTGTATCGCGAGGCGTTGGGTCGCGTTGAACGAGGCGAATGCGAAATCGCCATAGCTGAGCGGCAGGTCTTTGGTTTTACCTATGCGGATTTAAGCGCCGAACTCCTCAAAGCCTGGCGGCTTCCCGAACCCCTGCGGATCGCGGTTGCCTACCATTTGAAACCGGCCAAGGCACCCAACTACCCGTTGGAAGCCAAAATCATTCATGTCGCTGCCCGAATCACCTGCGATCTGCAAATCGACGCTGAATTCGTCGCCACTATCGAATATAGCCATGAAATGCTCGAAGAATTCTCCAGCCTGCTGAGCTTGCCGGTGGCGACATTGGTTGCGCTGCCCGAGGAAATCAACCGGCAAGGTCATGAGGTTTTTCAGATTGTTCGTTCAGGGAAAGCTCCGATCTGCTGAGAATGATCCAATGCGGCGCCTTCATCCATGGCAGTTCCGAACTCACGACCGAAATAACCGCGAGTACTGGGTTTCGTGCAATATGCCGGCTAACGCTAATCCCGGTGCAGCCGCGCCAATCTCCTCATCCGCCAGCGTCAAACCATCAACGACCGCCGCCGCAATCGCCGATCCGGCAGCGACCAACAAGCGCTGACTGGCGGTTTGGCCGAGTGGAATCAGGCGGGTAGCGGCGATGATCTGGTTCTCGGTCCAGGCCCAGGCATAACCGGTCGCCGCTTCCGGCAGTGGAATCTCCCAGCGCACCGCCGCCAGACTGAACAGGGTGGCGAAGCAGACCTGTGGTGCATTCCGCCACGATGTTGCTTCATTCAAACCGAGATCGACCAGCAACCGGGCCAGCGCGGTGCCAAGATGGCGGTCCTCCTGCTGCAATTCTGCTGCTTCGCGTGAGGCATACAAGCGAGCGTTCCAGCGTTGCACCGCCTCTGCATCGGTCTCCTGCCAACCGCGATACAAGCGGGCAAGCACCGGCACATCCAGCCGCCGCACACTATGGTTCAGCAGACCGAGAATCCATTCACCAGCGCTGGTTTCATCCCGCACCCAACCGCGATCCACCGCGTATTCCAGCCCTTGCGAATAGGCATACGCGCCCACCGGCAGGGTGGGACTGCACAATTGCAACAGCCGCAGCAGGCTGGGGAGAGTGAGGGGCATACGGGGCAGAGGCGTTGAAGGACTTGGCTGATAACTATGGGTGCGAGTGATGCCCGCCGCTGTAAGCCCCGGTTTCCGGCTCGAACGGGGCTTGCTCGCACACCACCTCCAGCCCCAGTTCCCGCACCATCCTGTCCAGTACATGATCGTGCAAATAACGTAGCCAGCCCAGGCCGAGTTGCAGGGCGATGTGGCGGTTACCGAGATGGTAGGCGGCCCGCGCCAGCAGCAGTGGGTCAGCAGCGCGGGCGGTGGACACGGCTTCCGTGGCTGCGCGTACTTCGACGATCAGACCGCAGGTGGCGCGCAGTCGGTCGCTGTGGCGCAATACCGTGCCGCGCGGCAGGAACAATCCTACCTCCGCGCCGTTGTCCAACCACGTTCGCAATCGGCTCTTCTGGCGCAGTTCGAACGGTAGGGTAAGAGTGGCCTGAGCAGGAAGCGCGTCATGTAGGCGTTCGATGATTTGCAATTCCAGGCGGTCGTCGCCGGTCATTTTGGTAAGCATGGTCAAGGTCTATCAGATCGATCATAATCGCACGATTTTTGGATGGCAGCGTTTTCAGTACGCGAAGTTGGTGGAAATCGTACTGAGAGCATTGCGCAACTCCAAAGTCACTTTAGCAGCCCATCGGATTCAATATGCCTTCAATTTCTGCATCTCCAATAGGGTCGTTCCATTGTGCAAAATTTCGCCTGTCGATTGGGTTCGCCATGCTGGCGCTCATCGCGGCGAGTAGCGCCCGATCCAGCATTTTTGAAGAGGGCGATATGCTGATGGTGCAAGTAGCGCCGGGCGCTATTCATTTTAACTATAGTCCCGATCACGCTGATTTTTCCTGGCTGGTCGGTCTGGAGTGGCAGTCTTCTTCGCGCTGGCTAGTGGGCGCATCCTATTTCAACAATAGCTTCGACCAAAAATGCGAGTATTTCTACTTCGGGAAATCCTGGCCGCTGGAATTCATCAGCAGCAACGTCTATTTCAAGCTGACCGGCGGTCTGCTGCTCGGCTACAAGGAGCCTTACGAGGACAAAATACCCTTTAACAACGATGGAGTGGCGCCGGGCGTTGTACCGGGACTCGGTTACCAGTATGGCGACTTCAACGTACAGATCAATGCGCTCGGCGGAGCGGGAATCATGTTTACCTTCGGTTACAATCTAATCAAATGGTGATGGACCGGCGAATGACGGTACTACAGCAATCCGCAAACTCGCCGATGAATGGGGCGGCTGACAGAGTTCGTCGGGCTGCTTTAGGTCTGCTGGGGTTTGTCGTTGACCTTGTGGTCGTTAATCTTCTTTACAGCCAAGATTTTTCGTTAAGTTCTGCCCAACTTTCAGGCTTTTTAATCGCAGCCGGAACCGGTTATTTTTTAAGTTCCACCCGGCTTCTTAAAGACAGTACCACCCAAAAGGCATCTGATCGGCTGATTAATTTCATTATCACTGTCCTGTTGATCCTGTTTTTACGCGGCGGGATTTTGCTGACCCTGATCCAGTTTCTGAATTTATCGCCCCAATTAGCACTGCTGATCAGTATTGCTGCCTCATCAATCTTGAATCAAATAGGTCATGCCTACCCTGTATTTTCACCGGGAACGATCTATTTTAACTCTGAAATCAAGTGGTATTACTTTTCTATAGGCATGGTTATTTATGCCGTATTACTACGGTTTTTTTATTTAGGGTCGCTAGAGCTTTTTTTTGAAGAAGCTTATTATTGGAATTATGCCAAGCACCTGGATATCGGGTATCTGGACCATCCGCCAATGGTGGCTTGGATTATAGCGTTGTTTATTAAATTGATGGGTGACAATGAGTTTGCTGTTCGATTTGGCGCCTTTATCTGCTGGTTTATTACCGCTTATTTTTCATATCAACTGACCTCCGAGGTATCCGGTAAGCCCAGAGCGAATCAATCTATCGTATTAGTGGCAGTATTGCCTGCCTATTTTGCTGTTGGATTGGTAATGACTCCAGATGCTCCGCTCATGGCCTGTTGGGCGATGGCAATTTACTTTTTTTATCAAGCATTGATCCGTGAACGACGCAGAGCCTGGATAGGATTGGGATTTGCTATTGGACTGGGCATGCTTTCAAAATATACGATAATTCTATTAGGTATCGCTGCGTTGTTATTCATGCTTATGGATCGCAATTCGAGAAAGTGGTTGTTGCGATGGGAGCCTTATTTAGCAATTGTAATTGCTCTTATTTTATTTTCACCGGTTATTGTTTGGAATGCTGAACATGCCTGGGCCTCATTTTTGTTTCAAGGCCACGACCGGGCTGCGGGTAATTTTGATTTCTCCTTGCCGGAATTTGTTGGTGGCATCCTCCTACTAATTACACCTACCGGAATATTGTCAGTAGTTGCCATCCTGCTATTCAAAAGGAGTTTTTTATCCGGCTGCGATGACAGTTGCAGGAGCATGAGTCGTGGCTATATCTTGTTAATGACGTTCGCTTTATTCCCAACTACAGTATTCGCCGCGCTCAGCCTGTTCAGAGAAACCAAATTCCACTGGACGGGACCATGCTGGCTGGCAATACTGCCTTACCTGGCGCTGGTTTCAATCCAGCATCCACATATCAACACGCATCCATGGCTTAGATGGAGTCAACGCGCCTGGCCGGCAACGCTGGTGATTTGTCTGCTCGGTTACGGCGCTTTTTTGTATTATCTGGTATTGGGGTTTCCGGGTGTTCCCTATCCACAGCGTCTTTATCTATTAGGATGGCAAAATTTTGGGCATGACATTGAAGCGCTGGCCGATCAGTTTGAGCGCGATACCGGCGAAAAACCGCTAGTGGTTGGCATGGATAGAAACAGGATCGCCAGTGGGCTGGCTTTTTATCGCACCAAAGCTGTCCAAGTCTCAACTGAACTGGCAAAAGAACCGATAAGCCATCAACCGGCGCTTCAAACTGCAAGTTGGCATCTGTTTGATGGAAGAGGTCTGATGTATGAGCGCTGGTTTCCGGTCGCGGAACAAAATAATAAGAGCCTGTTATTGGTCAGCAAGGATATTTCCAATCTAACCAGCGATCATGTCCGTTCGCGCACCCAGCAAGCCAGTGAAATTGGCAAGATCATGATCTGGAAAAATGGTAAATCGGCGGGTTTTTATTATTATTGTTTGGTGAAAGGCTACCAAAACCAGCCAGTCAACAACAGTAGTTCCATTATTAAAATGACTGATTAAATGTGCTGATTGACATGTTTTTACCTGACCCAGTGAATAATTTTTTTGTCTCGGTGAATTCGATCAAGTTGTGGATTAGAGTCTTGATTACGCTATCGATATTTGCACTTATTTTGCGTTCGATCCATCTCCATGAAATTTGGAAGATACTGAAACAAGCCAGGCTGGATCTGCTGTTGGCGGCGCTACTCATGCAATTCAGCAGCACTACAGTTTCAGCCTATCGCTGGCAACTGATCATGCAGAATCTTCACTTCGGCCAATCTTTTTCCTTTTACTGGCGCAGTTATTTTAAGGCGATGTTTTTTAACCAGGGATTGCCAACCAGCATCGGCGGCGATGCGTTGCGGGTGCTGGATGTAGCCGGTCAAGGATTTCGCAAACGCGATGTCTTGTACGGGGTTATGCTGGACCGAATCACTGGGCTTGGCGCGTTAATGTTGCTGAACCTTATCGCGTATGGGTTCGATCCTGATTTGTTGCCCATTAAAGTGGGCTACCTGATTTTGTTGTTGGTGATGATAGGTCTGCTCAGTTTTGTAGGTATCGTATCGTTAAGGCGGCTGCAATGGCTTGATGCTTATCCCAAACTGGTGATGGTAAAGATATTGTCAACAAGGTTGCATCAAGCTTTTTTAACCCATCGAATTCTGCTCCTTACCTCATCGCTGCTGATTCCGTTTCTAGCCATGATGGGTTTCTTTGCCACCGGTTGGGCATTGGGCCTACGCTATGATCCAATCACCTATGTGATCATTGTGCCGCCCGCAATTTTTTTAACCATTATTCCGGTTTCCCTGGCCGGATGGGGCGTGCGTGAAGGCGCATTAGTGGGGTTATTTTCCTTGATTGGCGCTGATAAGGCGACGGTTTTAGCAATGTCTATTTTATATGGACTGACGCTGCTTGCGGTCAGCTTGCCTGGTTTTGTAATCTATCTTAGCGGTCGTCAACATCTGATTTCAAGAAAACCGGTAAAACAGGATCAGTAGATGAGATTAAAACCTATGCTACCGGGCATGACTTAATGTGCAACAGTAGGCGGGCATTATGAAAATTGACACCATGCGTAAAGTGGATTACTTCGCTGGAATTCCGCTTTGCGTTCTAGCGACCTTGCTCGTCCGCTTGATGAGTCTATTTTTCAAGCGGCGAACCCAGCGTCCCTGTAAGGTATTGTTTATTGAACTCTCAGAGATGGGCAGCGCTATTCTGGCTGATCCCGCCATGAGAAAGATGCAGCGGGCGGGCAATGCGGAACTGTATTTTCTTATTTTCAAATGTAATGCAGCCAGTCTGCATCTATTGAATACGGTGCCGGAGTCCAATGTTTTTACCATTCGTGAAGATGGCATATTGAATCTCGCAGTAGATAGCCTGCGTTTTCTATTCTGGGCACGTCGGCGCGGAATTGATACGATTATCGATCTGGAATTGTTCTCACGGTACAGCGCCTTATTGACCGGTTTATCGGGTGCAGTCAACCGGATTGGCTTTCATTCGTTTTACAATGAGGGATTGTATCGGGGAGCGATGTTAACTCACCGAGTGGCCTATAATCCACATCTGCATATTGCGAAAAACTTTATCGCGCTGGTTAATGCCGCCTTGACAAACAGGGAAGAACTGCCTTTTTCAAAAACCCGGGTTGATGACCGCGAAATTGGATTAGCCCGTGCCGAAGTGAGTGAAAACGCCATTGCGACAATGCGTGATCGCATCCGCAATGAATATCCGCTTTACGATGAGAAACGCCATCGAATTGTGTTGATCAATCCGAACGCCAGCGACCTATTGCCACAACGACGCTGGATGCCTGAATATTTCGTCGCAGTCATGCGCGGTTTGCTGGCGGATGACGAAAATCTTCTGGTTTTGATCACTGGCGCTCCAACGGAATGTCAAGAAGCGGGGCAACTGCAACAGCAGGTGCGCCATCAGCGTTGCGTGAATTTTGCGGGTCGCCAACAGTTGGAAGAATTACCAGCGCTGTACCGGATCGCCGAAATCATGCTGACCAATGATTCGGGGCCAGGTCATTTTTCGGCGGTGACTGATCTCCGCACCTTCGTTCTGTTTGGACCAGAGTCGCCACATCTATACGGTTCGCTCGGTCATAGCACGCCCATTTACGCCGGTCTGGCCTGTTCGCCCTGTGTGAGTGCGGCCAACCATCGCAAAACTCCCTGCGCCGACAATGTGTGCCTGCAAGTCATCAAACCGGATGTGGTTCTGGAACAGTTGCGCGCCGCATTGAAGAAGAAGACACATGCTGCGAAATAAATCTCATGCACTAAGCTCCTTCTCCCGGTTTTACTGGCTGGGATTGTTGATCATTTTCACCCTCATTTGGTTCAGCAACCTGGAGTACCGCAAGCTGGTTCGACCGGATGAAGGGCGTTACGCCGAGATTTCGCGCGAGATGGCTGTGTCCGGGGACTGGGTGACGCCCCGATTAAACGACCTCAAATACTTTGAGAAACCGCCCTTGCAATACTGGGCGACGGCGGCGGTGTTTCGAGCGTTCGGCGATAGTCACTGGGGCGCGCGCTGGTGGCCGGCAGCGACGACTTTTGGTTGTGTGCTGCTGATGTTCTGGGTGGGTCGCCGGCTGTTTGGCGTCGAGGTCGGTTTGGCGGCGGCGGCGGCGCTGGGCGGGTGCAGCGGCTTTGTTATCAACTCCCACATCAACACGCTGGACGCTGGGCTGACCGCGTTTCTGACGGTGGCTTTACTCGGTTTTCTGCTGGCCCAACACCCCGACGCAACACGGAAGGAAAATCGGAACTGGATGCGGGTGGTCTGGGCGGCGCTGGCGCTGGCGGTACTGAGCAAAGGATTGATCGGCGTCGTATTGCCTGGCGCGGTGCTGGCGATCTATATCCTGATCGAGCGCGACTGGCGGCGGTTGACGCGCCTGCATATCGCTGAAGGCGTCATTATCCTGTTGCTGATCGCTGTTCCGTGGTTTGTCGCCGTATCACTGGCTAATCACGAGTTCGCCCGTTTCTTCTTCATTCACGAGCATCTGGAGCGGTTTTTAACTCACGTTCATAGGCGTGAGGGCGCTTGGTGGTACTTTGTTCCCATTCTATTGTTCGGGGTAATGCCGTGGACACCGTTTATTGCGGTCCGATTGCGGGACGGCTGGCGACGTGAGGGCGAACCGGGAACATTGCAACCGTTAAGATTGTTGCTGATTTGGGTGGCGTTCATCTTCCTGTTCTTCAGCGCGTCTAGTTCCAAGCTGCCGTTCTATATCCTGCCGGTATTTCCCGCACTGGCGCTATTCGCAGCGGTTGAAATGCAGCGGATGGAACCGAAAACGCTCAGCCGTTTCACTTGGGGATTGGCGGCAGTCAGCGGCGTGCTGCTGGTTGTTCTGATAGGCGGCGAGCGTATGGCTCGCGTGTTCTCGAAGGAAGCATCATTGTTCGAGATCGCGCGTCATTATGTCCCTTGGATTCAGGCTTCAGTGTTCAGCTTTACCATCGGCGCACTCGCGGCAGCCTGGTTATTCCGCAGTCATGCCCGATCCACCGGCATCGTTGCGCTAGCTTTCGGCAGCCTGGTGGCCGGTATTGTGGCGCTGAACGGTCACGATCAACTGTCCCGTCTGTTCTCGGCTTATCACCTTGTCCGCGAAACCGAAGCGGAATACGGGCCATTTGACCCTACCGCCCCCTTTTACAGCGTCCAAATGTATGATCAAACCTTGCCGTTCTATCTCAAACGCCCGGTGACGCTGGTGCAGTACATTGATGAATTCGCCCTCGGGCTGGATGCGGAGCCGCAGAAAGGCATTGCCCAGGTCGAGGACTGGAAACAACGCTGGATTGTACTCGACAAAGGTTATGCCATCATGAATCTCACCCACTACGAACGCTTCGTCAGCGAGGGTTTACCGATGCGAGTACTGACTCGTGACCCACGCCGGGTGATCGTCAGTCGCCAATGACTGCCTCCAGCTTCGGTTTAATTCTAGTCGGCGTATTGCTCAACGCCGTTGCGCAGTTATTGTTGAAGGCGGGAACCAATGCGCTCGGCGTGATTACGCCCACGGTTGCTAACGTATTGCCGCTGGCTGGGGCAATTGCTACCAATCCGCATTTTCTCGGCGGTTTTGCCTGTTACGGGATCAGCGTCCTGGTCTGGATTCTGGCGTTGTCCCGCGTCCCGGTCAGCATCGCTTATCCCATGCTGTCTATTGGCTACGTCGTTAACGCCTTCGCTGCTTGGTATCTGTTCGGCGAAATGCTGAGCAGTGGGCGCTGGCTCGGCATCGGTTTTATCATCGTTGGCGTTTATCTGCTTGCGAGACACTGAATGTGGCATCGCTTCCTTATCTCCCATTCGCCCGCCCGACTCTGGATGAAGACACTATTGCCGGTGTGGTCGAGGTGCTGCGTTCCGGCTGGATTACCACCGGGCCGCAAGTGCAAAAATTCGAGGCGGCGCTGTCCGCTTATCTGGGTGGACGGCCGGTGCGCGTATTGAACTCGGCGACCGCTGCGCTGGAAGTGGCGCTTCAGCTTTGTGGTATTGGTCCCGGCGATGAAGTTATTACCCCGTCGCAAACTTTCTTTGCCGCGCCTAATATGATCGCCAAGGTTGGCGCAACGCCGGTTTTTGTGGATGTTGAACTCGCCAGCCGCAATTTGGACCTTGACGCCGTGGAGTGGGCGATCACGCCGCGCACCAAGGCGATTATGCCGACGCACTTTGCCGGACTGCCAGTGGCTATGGATCGGCTGTATGAAATCGCCGGGCGGCACCGATTAAGAGTCATTGAGGATGCAGCGCTGGCGATAGGTTCAAGCTGGCGTGGGCAGCGGATCGGCAGTTTCGGCGATCTGACTGTATTCAGCTTTCACCCCAATAAAAACATGACTACGATTGAAGGCGGTGCCTTGGTTTTATCCGACGAAGCAGAAGTGCGTGAAGTAGAAAAACTGCGCTTTCATGGCATTACCCGCTTACCTGATGGCACCCGCGATGTGGCTTTTCCCGGTGGCAAATTTAATCTGCCCGATGTGAATGCTCGAATCGGTCTGAGTCAATTGGCGCGGCTGGAGGAATTTAATACTCGCCGTCGTGAATTTGTGGCTGATTATTTCCAGTTATTGCAAACCGATCCGCCTTGTCTGTTGCCGCATCCCGGTTATACGGGCGATGAAGCTGGACACAGTTGGAATATGTTTGCGCCGCTGTTGCCGCTGGAGCAGATGAGCATTGACCGTAAGCAATTCCGCGCCGCATTGGAAGCGCGTGGTATTGGCACCGGCATTTCCTATGAAGCGGCCCATCTCACGACGCTATTCCGCCGTTATGGTTATTGCGAGGGTGAACTGCCGAACACTGAGCAGATTGCCCGCGAGACCGTGACATTGCCGCTGTTCCCAACCATGAGCGGTGCTGATGTCGAGCGGGTCTGCACGGCGGTGAGTGAAGTGCTGCTGGAGGCGAAAATCTGAATGAGCGCATTGCTGCTGTCTGTCATTATTCCCGTCTATAACGAAGAAGCGATGTTGCCGGCGTTATTCGCACGCCTTTACCCGGCGCTGGACGCACTGGGTGTAAATTACGAAGTGCTGTTCATCAACGATGGCAGCCGCGACCACTCGGCGGCGCTGCTGAAAGACCAGTTTCTGGCTCGGCCTGAGGTGACGCGGGTGATCCTGTTCAACGCCAATTATGGTCAGCATTTGGCGATCATGGCGGGCTTTGAGTATTGCCGGGGGGAGCGAGTGGTGACGCTGGATGCTGATTTGCAGAATCCGCCAGAGGAAATTGGCAAGCTGCTGGAAGCCATGGATCGCGGTCACGATTACGTCGGCAGCATCCGCGAGAGCCGTGAAGATAGTTTATGGCGGCATATCGCTTCCCGGTTAATGAATCGGCTGCGTGAGCGCATTACTAAAATTCGGATGACGGATCAGGGCTGTATGTTGCGCGCCTACAGCCGCGCCATCGTCAAGGCGATTGCGTCTACTCATGAGGTGAGTACCTATATTCCGGCATTGGCTTACACCTTCGCCGCTTATCCGACCGAGGTCACGGTCGCTCATGCCGAACGTGCCGCCGGCGAATCGAAATATCCGCTGTACAAGCTGATCCGATTGAACTTTGATTTAGTGACCGGCTTTTCACTGATGCCGCTGCAACTGTTTTCGCTGGTGGGTATTGCGTTATCGCTGGCGTCGGCGGCATTTGTCGTCTTTCTCGTCATCCGGCGGTTGATCATCGGCCCGGAGGCGGAAGGGCTATTCACCCTATTCAGTATCAATTTCTTTCTGATCGGCATTCTGCTGTTTGGTATTGGCCTGTTGGGCGAATACGTTGGACGGATTTATCAGCAGGTGCGTGATCACCCGCGCTTCACCATTCAGGCGATTTTGGAACAGCGCCAGGGCGAAGATGAAAAGTGAACCGACTCATTCTCGGTGATTGCCTTGAAGTACTCAAAACGCTGGAAACGGAGAGCGTTGATCTGGTTTATCCCGACCCGCCGTTTTTTTCCAATCGCAACCCCTGTACATATAGTGTACCCCTCAGTCAAGACCACAGAACGGGCGATTTAAGATAGAAGCCACATGGGTTAGAAACTGTTGCTGGCCCAGTTAGTTATTGGGGTGGCTGGGCGCTACGATAGACTTGTTCCGGGGTCCGATCGTCGAGTGACTGGTGCGGACGGTCGGTGTTATAGAATCGGAAGTAGACCGACAATTCGGTCTGAGCCTCACGCAGGCTTTGATAGTGTTTGGAGTACACCTCCTCGTATGTGAGGGAGCGCCACAGGCGCTCGATGAAAATGTTATCCAGGGCACGGCCCTGAATCTCCAGCGTGAAGCGCTGGCTACCGTCAGTTGGACAGGAAGTCACGCCGGTGGAGAGAGAAGGTGCTGGCGTCGGTCGCAAGACCGCCGTGAAACCGGCCTCGGTGAAGCAGGAAGTTAGCCATACAATAAACGCTATGGTTGATGCAACGGTACTAGCATCTTAAGCGGTGGGCTGTATTGCAAAATTCTCGCTGGTCATGGTCAGCAGGCAAAAGAAAAGGCATCCAGAGGATGCCTTTTAGCAATGATCCGGGATGACTCAGGACAGACCATACTTACGACGGAAACGATCCACGCGCCCGGCGGTATCCACGATTTTCTGTTTGCCGGTGTAGAACGGATGAGAATGGCTGGATACTTCCACCTTGACCAGCGGATAGTCCTTGCCATCGGTCCACTGAATGGTTTCCTTAGTGGAAATCGTGGAGCGGGTGAGAAAGGTGAAGTCGCTGGAGATGTCCTGAAACACGACTTCACGGTAAACAGGATGGGTATCTTTCTTCATGACGGCTGAAACCTTGGTAATGCTGTGGGTTGATCCGTGTCGCACAGGAGAGGGCGCAGGTATAGGTACTTGATAGGTTGTTAAAACGTTAAACTATAGCGAGTTTCGGTGATCCGCCGCAAGCCAGATTCCAGGGTTATTCGTCCCATGCGTCAGCGGCGCCGTTTCCTACTGAACTTTCATTGCATGGAAAATAGGAATGAACCATGAACCCAAGATCGGTTTCGTCAGCCTCGGCTGCCCCAAGGCGCTGGTAGATTCCGAGCAGATTTTGACCCGGTTGCGCGCTGAAGGCTACGCCATCGTACCGAGTTATCAGGATGCAGAACTGGTGGTGGTCAACACCTGCGGGTTCATTGATGCTGCGGTAGCAGAATCGCTGGACGCCATCGGCGAGGCGCTGACCGAGAACGGCAAGGTGATCGTTACCGGCTGTCTGGGGGCCAAGGGCCATGTGGTGCGGGACATGCACCCGAGGGTGCTGGCGGTCACCGGGCCTCATGCCTGCGAGGAGGTGATGACGGCGGTTCATTTGCATCTGCCCAAACCGCACGATCCATTTGTCGATCTGGTCCCGCCGCAGGGAATCAAGCTCACGCCCCGCCACTACGCCTATCTGAAAATCGCCGAGGGCTGCAATCACCGCTGTACCTTCTGCATCATCCCGCAATTGCGCGGTGATCTGGTCAGTCGGCCTATCGGCGAGGTGCTGCAAGAGGCGGAAAACCTGGTTCGCGCTGGATGTCGGGAATTATTGATCGTCTCCCAGGATACCAGTGCCTACGGAGTAGACCTGCGCTATCGCACCGGTTTCTGGAACGGGCGTCCGCTCAAAACCCACATGACCCCGCTGGCTGCTGCGCTGGGCGAACTGGGGGTATGGGTACGGCTGCATTATGTCTATCCCTATCCGCATGTAGACGAGGTGGTGCCGCTGATGGCGGAAGGCCGGGTGTTGCCTTATCTGGATGTACCGCTGCAACATGCCAGCCCGCGCATTTTGAAAGCGATGAAGCGCCCCGCTAATGCCGACGACACCCTGGCGCGCATCCGGCGCTGGCGCGAGATTTGTCCCGACATCACCCTGCGCAGCACCTTTATTGTCGGGTTTCCCGGCGAGACCGAGGATGATTTCCAACACTTGCTGGAGTTCTTGCAAACGGCAACGCTGGATCGGGTCGGCTGTTTCAGCTACTCAGCGGTGGACGGCGCTCCCGCTAATGCCTTAGTCAATCCGGTGCCGGAAGCGGTGAAGCAGGAACGGCAGGCGCGATTGATGGAAATGCAGGCCGCGATTAGTGCCGAACGGCTACAACGCAAGGTCGGGCGTACCTTGCAAGTCTTGGTGGACGCGCATAATGAGGAGGGCGAAGCCGTCGCCCGATCCAGCGCTGATGCGCCGGATATTGACGGCGTAGTGTATATCGAGGGTGGAATGGTATTGCCAGTCGGGGAGTTTGCTGAGGTGCGGATTGTGGATGCCGACCAGCACGATCTTTATGCTGAGCGCTGCGAGACGGTCCGATCCAAACGAAAAAATCACAGGAGCAACCATTGAACTTTTAGCGGGCGACCTTATCTCAGCCTATAAGCGTAAGCCCTTACGCCTGTCCGCTTCCCTCCCTGAGCGGACTATGTCCGGGCAACAAGCCGGATATCCTATTGGCCCCGGTTTCACTCCCCCTTGTGACCGGGGCTTCTTTTTGGGCGCGAATCTTGAGAATTCTGGATTCACCCCCATCTCCGCCGCTATCAGTTGTGTACAATCCCGCGCAAAACCAAGAGGCAACCGCATGGAATCATTGCATGGCACCACGGTGATCGCGGTGCGCCGCAACGGTCGGGTCGTGATCGGCGGCGACGGCCAAGTCACATTGGGTAATACCGTAATGAAGGGCAACGCCCGCAAGGTGCGGCGGCTTTATCAGAACAAGGTGATCGCCGGTTTCGCGGGTGGTACTGCAGATGCATTTACCCTGTTTGAACGCTTTGAAGGCAAACTGGAAAAGCACGGCGGCAACTTGACCCGTGCTGCGGTGGAGCTGGCGAAAGACTGGCGCACCGACCGGATGCTGCGACGGTTGGAGGCGTTGCTGATTGTCGCTGACCTCAGCGTGACCCTGGTGATCTCCGGCAATGGCGATGTGATCGAGCCGGAACGCGACCTGGCGGCGATTGGATCAGGCGGCGCTTATGCCCAGGCCGCAGCTCAGGCGCTGTTGGAACACACCGAACTCGATGCCCGAACCATCGTCGAGCAAGCCTTGAAAATCGCTGCGGGCATCTGCATCTATACCAACGAAAATCTGACGTTTGAAGAACTGGCGGGCGCATGATCCAGTATTGCAACCAAGCTGCCCTCCCCCCTGTTTTCACCTTATTCCCCAGTACGGTAGCCGCGCCATGTCAGAGATGACCCCGCGAGAAATCGCCCAGGAACTGGACAAACACATCATCGGCCAGGATGCCGCCAAGCGCGCCGTGGCTATCGCCTTGCGCAATCGCTGGCGGCGGATGCGGGTGAGTCCAGAACTGCGTAACGAGATTACCCCCAAGAATATCCTGATGATCGGCCCAACCGGAGTGGGCAAAACCGAAATTGCCCGCCGTTTGGCCAAGCTGGCTAATGCCCCTTTCATCAAAGTCGAGGCGACCAAGTTTACCGAGGTCGGCTACGTCGGTCGCGACGTAGAATCCATTATCCGCGACCTGATGGACGGAGCGGTGAAGATGGTGCGGGAAGAAGAGATGCACAAAGTCTGTCACCGTGCCGAAGAAGCGGCTCAGGAACGAGTGCTGGATACACTGCTGCCGCGTCCGCGCAGCGTCGGCTTCGCCAATGAACCGCAAGCGCCGGATCATTCGGTGACCCGGCAGAAGATGCGCGAGCGCCTGCTCAAGAGTGATCTGGACGACCGGGAGATTGAAGTCGAAGTTTCGGCGCGGACGGTCGGGGTGGAAATCATGGCACCGCCCGGCATGGAAGAAATGACCAATCAGTTACAGAGCCTGTTCCAGAATCTCAACAGCGGCCGCACTCGCACCCGCAAGCTCAAGGTCAAGGATGCCCTCAAGCTGTTGCAGGAAGAAGAAGCCGCCAAAATGGTTAATGAGGAAGAACTCAAACTTCAGGCGCTGGAGTCGGTCGAGCAGAACGGCATTGTCTTCATTGACGAAATTGACAAGGTGGCTAAGCGCGGCGAGTACGGTGGCCCGGATGTCTCCCGCGAGGGAGTGCAGCGCGATCTGCTGCCGCTGGTAGAAGGCTGCACCGTCTCGACTAAATACGGTATGGTGCGCACCGACCATATTTTATTCATCGCTTCCGGCGCGTTTCATCTGGCCAAACCCTCTGATCTGATTCCCGAGCTGCAAGGCCGCTTACCGATCCGGGTGGAACTCAGCGCGTTGAGTACTGAAGATTTCGTGCGGATACTGACCGAGCCGGATGCGTCGCTGACCGAACAGTATGCGGCACTGCTGGAAACTGAAGAGGTCAAGCTGGATTTTGCAGCGGATGGGGTTCGGCGTATTGCTGAGGTGGCTTGTCAGGTCAACGAACGCACCGAAAATATCGGCGCCCGCCGCTTGCATACGGTGATGGAACGGCTGTTGGAAACCTTGTCCTTTGAGGCGCCTGATCGTGCCCACGAGGCGTTGACTGTGGATTGCGCCTATGTGGATGCCCATTTGGGCGAGTTGATCAAGGATGAAGATCTGACCCGCTATATTCTGTGAGACTCCGCCATGCGCACCTATCCCACTGAAATCAAGCTGCATCAAGCCTCCCGGATTCTGGAAGTCGCCTTTGGCGATGACGCCCGCTTCCAGTTACCCTGCGAGTACCTGCGGGTGTTCTCGCCCTCCGCCGAGGTGCGGGGTCACGGTCCTGGCCCTGGGGTGTTGGTCACCGGCAAGGAAACGGTGAATATCACCGCCATCGAGCCGATAGGGAACTACGCAGTCAAGCTGGTATTTGACGATGGACATTCAACCGGCCTGTATTCCTGGGATGTCCTGCATGATCTGAGCGTGAATCAGGACACTCACTGGCAGGATTATCTGCGGCGGCTGGCCGAAGTCGGCTACCAGCGCCACGTTTGAATCGCCTCCGTCCAAGGAATGCCGCGAGCATGGAACCCTCCGAAACAACCCATTTTGGCTATCAGAAAGTGGCCGCTGGCGAAAAATCCCGCAAGGTGGCCGGGGTCTTTGATTCCGTCGCCAGCCAATATGATCTGATGAATGATCTGATGTCGCTGGGCGCTCACCGGCTATGGAAGCGCTTTGCTATCAGTGTCAGCGGAGTGCGAGCCGGAGATTGGGTGCTGGATCTGGCCGGTGGCACCGGCGATCTGAGCAGTCGGTTGCTGCCGCTGGTCGGGTCAAAAGGACAGGTGGTGCTGTCCGATATTAACGCCAGCATGTTGAGCGAAGGTCGGCGGCGGCTGATTGACGAGGGTGCAGTCGGCAATATCACCTATGCCCAGATTGACGCCGAGCAATTACCTTTTTCCGACAATACCTTTGACTGCATCACCATCGGCTTTGGTCTGCGCAATGTCACCGACCAGGATCAGGCACTGGTATCCATGTATCGGGCGCTTAAACCGGGTGGACGAGCGGTGATTCTGGAATTTTCCCATCCGGTGGCGCCGGGGTTGAAACCGGTCTATGACCTGTACTCGTTCGCGGTGCTGCCGATTCTGGGCAAGCTGGTGGCTAATGATGCCGCCAGCTACCGCTATCTGGCCGAATCCATTCGCGTACACCCGAATCAGGATACCCTGCTTAAAATGATGGAAACCGCCGGCTTCGAACGCTGCCAGTATTTCAACCTGACGGGTGGCGTCGTTGCGGTGCATCGCGGCTACAAATTCTGATTCTGATAGCGCTCCCTTTTTCGCTAGGAGAGGACTGGGGTGAGGGTTGTTAATCTTGAGGACTTCCGTGTGACGCCCGATCTTATCGCTGCTGGCTTGGAAACTGCCTTCAACGCAATGTTGCGGCTCGATCCCGAAACCCAGTCCCGGTTGGCGGCGCTGGAAGGTTGCGTAATTGCCATCGAACCCGAAGGACTGGGGCTGACTTTTTATCTGTTGCCCGGTGTCAGTAGCATCCGGGTCATGGATCACTATGAAGGTGAACCGACCGTCTCCATTCGAGGTACGCCTCTAGCGTTGGCTCGGCAATGGCGCGGCCAGCGTTCGACCAATAGTGGGATCACGGTCGAGGGTGATACTGCCGTTGGTTCGGAATTTCAGGTGGCGCTGGCGCAGTTGGACATTGACTGGGAAGAACTGCTTTCCAGGGTAGTCGGCGATGCCGCCGCTCACCAAATCGGCCAGTTCTGGCGGGGTTTCCGCGACTGGAGCCGATGTACCGGTGATCTGCTGCTGCGTGACGGCACTGAATATCTCCAGCAAGAACGACAGGTGTTGCCGCCGCGCCATGCGATTGAAAGGTTCCTGAGCGCGGTGGATATTCTGCGTGAGGATGCCGACCGGCTGGCGGTACGGATCGAACGCCTGCGTCGGCAATTATCGTCCGCCGATCCCGTCTAAATTCCGCTCTCCGCCGAGACCTTCAAACGGCATGTTCGGTCCTGCTCAACTGCTTCGCCTGTTGCATATCAACCGGGTACTGGTTCGTCATGGTCTGGATGACATCGTGCTGGCGACCCATCTGTTCCGTCCCGTGGGTTTCTTACGCCATCTGTTCCCATGGAACTGGGTACCCCGTCAGCAGTTGAATCTGCCGCGCGGCGCCCGTATCCGGCTGACTTTGGAGGATCTAGGGCCGATCTTCGTCAAATTTGGTCAAATGTTATCCACCCGTCGCGATCTGCTGCCGGATGATATCGCCCTGGAACTGGCTCGGTTACAGGATCGGGTGCCGTCATTTTCCGGCGAACAGGTGCGGATTATCATTGAGAAAGCCTATGGTCAGCCGCTGGAAACCATCTTCGACGATTTCGACTTTGAGCCGCTGGCATCGGCTTCCATCGCTCAGGTGCATATTGCCCGCTTGCGCAATGGCCGCGAAGTCGCAGTGAAAGTGGTGCGTCCCGCTATCGAAAAGACCATCCGCCGCGATGTGGAACTGCTGTATATCATTGCCCACTTAGCGCAACGCTACTGGAAGGAAGGACGCCGGCTGCGCCCGCTTGAGGTGGTGGCCGAGTATGAAAAGACCATTTTTGACGAACTGGATCTGATCCGTGAGGCTGCCAACGCCAGTCAATTGCGGCGCAACTTTCGCGATTCACCCATGCTGTATGTCCCCGAAGTGTTTTGGCCGGAAACTCGCCGCAATGTGCTGGTAATGGAACGGATTTACGGCATTCCAGCGGGCGACATTGCTGAATTGCGCCGACGCAAAGTGAATATGAAAAAGTTGTCGGAGCGGGGTGTGGAAATTTTCTTCACGCAGGTGTTCCGCGACAGCTTTTTCCACGCCGATATGCACCCCGGTAATATCTTCGTTAATGCTGACAATCCCGATGATCCCCGTTACATCGCAGTGGATTTTGGCATCATCGGCACTCTAAGTCCGACCGATCAGCATTATCTGGCCGAAAACTTCCTGGCCTTTTTTCACCGCGACTACCGGCGGGTGGCGGAGCTGCATATCGAATCGGGCTGGGTGCCACCGGAAACCCGGGTAGACGAATTTGAATCGGCTATCCGCACCGTATCGGAGCCGATTTTCGACCGTCCGCTCAAGGACATTTCCTTCGGTGGGTTTCTGCTGGCGTTATTCCAGACTGCACGGCGCTTCAATATGGAGGTGCAGCCGCAATTGGTGCTGCTGCAAAAAACTCTGCTCAATATCGAGGGATTGGGGCGACAGCTCGATCCTGAACTGGATTTGTGGAAAACGGCCAAGCCCTTTCTGGAAAACTGGATGCGTGATCGGGTGGGACCACGGGCGTTTATTAACCGGATTAAGCACTTTATCCCGCGCTGGATCGATCAGACGCCAGATTTGCCTAATCTGGTGCATAGCCTGTTGCGACAGGCGAATAGCGGCGGGCTGACGGTGCAGTTGCACAAACAGGAAATGGAACAACTGCGGCGGGATTTGCGGCGGGCTAACCGGCGCAATTTTCATGCGGCGGTCGGCGCGGCGCTGATCATTAGCGCGGCGCTGATTCTGGGTCTGGATGCGTTACACCCGGCAACTTTTGAACAGACGCCGCTGCTCACCTGGCTGTTGGGCGGAATCGGCGTCGGTCTGCTGCTCAGCGTCTGGCCAACCGATGCCTAGAAAATATCGCTGTTGAAGCCGGAAAATAGGTAGCTATTAAGCGGTAGTTCGCTTTCACGGTGTTGTCATCTGCACTCGTTAGCTTCCCACCTGGCGCCCAGGCCGGTTTGAGTGTGGCAAAAATGGCAGAATTCAGTTGGTAAGGCAGCGACGCCGGAACCGGTTGCGGAGCCTTTCGCTCGGCAATCACTTGAATGCACGACAAAACACGGGAGGTGGCAGGTGCGGCGTTGGCTTGGACCTTTGCTTGGTATCTTGTTGCTGGGCGGCGTTGGGATTGGACTCTATTTCTCGGCTCATGAACAACAACTGCTGACTCAGCAGGTCACGGTGCGCGGGGTGATCGGCTCGGAAAAGGAGGATTTCTTCCGCGATCCACGGGTGATCGAGGCGCTGCGAGCGCGTCGCCTGATCGTGAATGTGGAAAAAGCCGGTTCCCGCCAGATTGCGACGCTGCCCAACCTCACAAGCTATGATTTTGCCTTTCCGGCGGGATTGCCAGCGGCGGAGAAAATCGGTCGCCAGCGGCGGGCGCTGGCCAGTTATACCCCATTCTTTACTCCAATGGTGATTGCGTCCTGGCAGTTGATTGCCAAAGTGCTGGTGGCGAACAACCTTGCCCGGCAAGCAGAGGGTCACTACTTCCTTGACATGAAAAAACTGATCGAACTGATGAACGCCGGCAAGCGCTGGCGCGATCTGGCTAATAATCCCGATTATGCCGTGGGCAAGAACATCCTGATCTCCTCGACCGACGCCCGCAAGTCCAACTCCGCTGCGATGTATCTGGCGCTGTTCAGCTTCGTGGCGAATGGCGATGAGGTAGTGCAGGACGAGAGCCAGATTTGCAAAATCTACCCGGCCTTTCGTGATGTTTTTCTGCGTCAGGGCTTCACCGAATACTCTTCCGAGGCCCCGTTCGAGGACTATCTGGTGATGGGTGTCGGCAAGTCCCCACTGGTGATGATCTACGAATCGCAGTTTCTTCAGCAGGCGGCGCATAACGGGCTGCGGCCAGAGATGGTGTTGCTGTACCCGGAACCCACCGTCTATACCAAGCATGTGCTGGTCGCTTTCACCGAAGCGGGCAAGCAGTTGGGCGAGGCGCTGGAGAGCGATCCGGCCTTGCGGCGGCTGGCGGTCGAATACGGTTTTCGCACCACCGACGTGGCCTATTTCCGCGAGTTCACCGGCAAGTATAAGGCAGCGGTTGCCGATGCCCTGGTCAATGTGGCCGAACCGCCCAGCTACGACATTATTGAAGCGATGATCGGCTCCATCGAAGCGGCGCTGGATCGCAGCCGCCCTGACCCCTTCGGCCACTGCGGCCACCCTAAACCCTGAATTTTCCGGCGTATGGCCGCCCGATCTACGCCGTCAATGCCCCGTTTCCACCACAGAATGTCTACGGAGCGTATCTGATGTCCGCTATCGAATTGACCCCGCCGGAACAGACCGTGATTGAACCACTGACCCCGCCCGCCCCGGTGGCGGCGGTCGCGCCCGATAAGGCGCACAGCATGGTCAAGCTGGAACCGGGGACGCTCACCAGCCTCAATGCCAAGGTGCAGGAATTTGTGTCCGCAGTGCTGACCCTGCATCCGCAGAGCGATGAGTTCAAGAACAAGGTCGCCAACATTCACAATCTGGGCAGCGCCGAAATTCGCTCCGCCGCCAGTGTTTCCAACCGGATGTTACAGCGGCCGACCCAAGCACTGAGCAGTGGCCTATTTGATGACGGCGCACCCATCGCCCGCACCCTCACCGATTTGCGCAAGACGGTGGAAGACCTCGATCCGGGTCGTCAGGGCGATCTGTTCGCGCCTAAAAAGCTGTTCGGCATCATCCCGTTTGGCAATCGGCTGCGTGATTATTTTCTGCAATACCAGTCGGCGCAGAGCCACATCAACGCCATCCTGCAAGCGCTGTATAACGGTCAGGATGAATTGCGCAAGGACAACGCTGCCATTGAGCAGGAGAAAGCCAATCTCTGGGCGATGATGCAGAAGCTGGAACAGTACGTTTATGTGGGTAAACAGCTTGATACCGAACTGGAAGGCCGCATCGGCCAGATCGAGGCTGAAAGTCAGGAGAAGGCGCGAATCATCAAGGAGGAAATGTTGTTCTATCTGCGGCAGAAGGTGCAGGACTTGCTGACCCAGTTGGCGGTCAGTATCCAGGGCTATCTGGCGCTGGACATGATCCGCAAAAATAATCTGGAACTGATCAAGGGCGTAGACCGAGCGACTACTACCACAGTTTCTGCCCTGCGCACCGCAGTCATCGTCGCTCAGGCGTTGGCGAATCAAAAGTTGGTGCTCGACCAGATCAACGCGCTCAATACCACTACCGGCAACCTGATCGAGTCCACTTCGGCCATGCTCAAGCAGCAGTCCGGGCAAATCCAGCAGCAGGCCGTGAGCGCCACCATCAGCCTCGACAAGCTCAAGACCGCGTTTTCCAACATCTATCAGACGATGGACATGATGGCCGACTACAAAATCAAGGCGCTGGACAACATGCGCCAGACGGTGGAGGTTCTCTCCACCGAAGTGGACAAGGCCAAGAAATACGTCACGCAGGCGCGGGAGGCGGAAACGATTATGGTCTCGTCCACTTCCGCCACCACTGACCTCGTGCTTTGACGTGCTGGTGATCGAGACTATGGCCGGGGTGAAAGGGGGAAATATGGCAGCGGTGCGGAAAACAGGTTTCGGTGGGTGGGCATTGGCGCTGTGTCTGCTGCTGGTGTTGAGCGCCGGATGCAACCGCGAGCCGGAGACTACGCTCAAGGTGCTGGCCGGTTCCGAATTGCAGGATATGGAACCGGTGCTGCGCGATATGGAAGCGGCAACCGGCGTCCGGCTACAAATGGATTACGCCGGTTCGCTGGATGGGGCCGAGCGGCTGGCAGGCGGCGAGAAAGCGGATCTGGCCTGGTTTTCCCACGGCAAGTATCTCAGTCTGCTGGCCGGCTCGCGGGTCGCCGCCCAAGAGAAAATCATGTTGTCGCCGGTGGTGCTGGGGGTAAGGGAAAGTCAGGCGCGGATCTGGGGTTGGACTGACAATTCCAACCTGACCTGGCGCGACATCGCTGCCAAGGTCACCAGCGGTGAACTGCGTTACGCCATGACCGATCCCACATCCTCCAATACTGGCCTCACCGCGCTGATCGGGCTGGCGGCGGCTTTTTCCGGCAGCGGCGAAACCTTGAAACCGGAAACCATTGACAGCGCGGCGCTCAAGTCATTTTTCGCCGGGCAGGCGTTGACTGCGGGCAGTTCCGGCTGGCTGGCCGAGCGTTACCTTTCGGAGCAGGACCGGCTGAACGGCATGATCAACTACGAATCGGTGTTGCTGGGGCTGAACGCGGGCGGTCAGTTGCGGGAAAAGCTGGTTCTGGTTTATCCCAAGGAGGGCATCGTCACCGCTGATTATCCGTTGATGCTGCTGAATCCCGCTCAGCGCGAAGCCTATCGGAAAGTGGTGGATTACCTGCGCACGCCTGATACGCAGCGCAAAATCATGGATTTGACCCTGCGTCGCCCGGCGATAGCGGCAGTCAAGCCGGATGCGCGCTTTTCTGATCGCCTGCTGGTGGAATTGCCGTTCCCCAACAGTCTGGAAGTGATTGATCGGCTGCTGTTTGCTTACCTCGACGAGCAGCGCCGCCCCGGTCATGCCCTGTTTGTGCTGGACACCAGCGGTTCGATGAGCGGCGAACGCATCCAGCAGCTCAAGACCGCCTTGGTGAATCTGGCCGGCGCTGACCGGAGTTTGAGCGGGCGCTTTGCCCGGTTCCGCAGCCGGGAGCGGATTACTTTCATCCCCTTTAGCAGCGACGTGCAGCCTGCTCAGAATTTCCAGGTGGGCGATACCGCCGCCGAGGGCAACGATATGCGGGCGATCAGGCAAGCGGCGCTGACGCTTCAGCCAAGAGGTGGAACTGCGATTTTCTCGGCGTTGCAGCGAGCCTATGAAATCGCCGGGGAGGCGCAACGCAACGATCTAAGCCGCTATTACTCCATTGTGCTGATGACCGACGGCGAGAGTAATGAAGGGCTGTCGGAAGCCGAGTTCATGTCCACCTATCGCAAGCTGCCGGAAGCGGTCCGGCAGGTCCGGGTTTTCCCGGTGCTGTTCGGCGAAGGCGATGTGAAAGTCATGAAACGATTGGCGGAAGCGACCGGAGGGCGGGTGTTTGATGGCCGTTCCGGCTCATTGAGCCAGGTGTTCAAGGTCATTCGTGGCTACCAGTGAGCGCGGAACGCCTGAATCATGAAACGTCTGCTGCTGCTGTTTTTATATGGGACACCCAATATCGTTGGCTGCCTGCTGGGCTTGGGCGGATTGAGCTTGTACTTCGCCGGATTGATTCACAATTATTGGCTGCTGATTGTGGCCGGGCTTTATCTGGGCGGTTGGCTGGCGACGCCGCGCCCCGTGGGTCAGCAACTGGCTTTGAGCCACGAACTGGATAACGCGGCGTTGGCGGCCAGTTTGAACGAACTGATCGCTTCCATTCGGCGTCGGGTAGCAGCGGACATTCTGGCCAAGGTCGAAGCGATTGCCGCGACCATCCTGGAGGTGTTGCCGCGTTTGGGCGAATTCGACGGCGGTAGCCACAATACCCATGTTATCCGGCAGACCGTGCTGGACTATTTGCCCGCTGCCTTGCAGAGCTATTTGGCCTTGCCGCCGGCCTTTGCCCGACTGCACCCGCTGCGCGATGGTAAGAACGCCCATCAGATTTTGCTGGAACAACTCGAATTGCTCGATGGCAAGATGCGGGAAATCGCCGCCGACATCCACCATCGCGACAGTGAACAACTCCTGGTTCACGGACGCTTTCTGGAAGATAAGTTCCGCGATGGCGGGGTGTGGTTGGCTGGCAGATAAAACGAGGCTGGGCGCTGCGGAAGAATCAAGATCGTTGCAACGCTTTTTCAACGGTATCGCGTTGTTCGTGCCCGCACAGAATTTCAATCAGACTCAGAGTGAAATCGATGGCGGTGCCGGGGCCGCGTGAAGTAATAAAGGTGCCATCGCGCACCACCGCAGCACTGCTCAATCGAATCTCCGGCTGGTCGTCGAGAATGCCCGGATAAGCCGTCGCTTCGCGATCTTTCAATAGCCCGGCGCTGACCAGCACTCGCGGCGCAGCGCAAATAGCAGCAACAAAACGGCCCTGTTCCGCCATCCGGCGCAGCAACGCCGCAATCCGCCGGTCAGCTTCCAGCCGTTGCGCGCCGCCCAAGCCGCCCGGCAGTACCACCATATCGAAGTCCTGATCCAGAATGTCGTTCAACGTGGTTTCGGGCAGCAGTACCACCCCCCGCGAAGCGGTCACGGGACCGGCTTCCAGCCCCGCCACCGTTACGCTTACGCCCGCCCGACGCAGCAAATCAATAACGGTAACAGCTTCCAGTTCCTCGCAGCCGTGAGCGAGGGGAACAAGCACAGTAGACATGGGGAATGGCTCCTCTGAGCGAATGCAGGTGACGAGCTGACGGTTAGCCGCTCTTACGGTTTTGCAACAGGATCATGCCCTTGAGCAGATTCAGGGCTTCGGAGAGTTGATAATCGCTTTGCGCCAGATCACCGTCGGTTTTTGGCGTGGCGGCGCTGTCAGCCGGGGCGTTTTCAACTTTATCGCTGCGGTCGTTGCGCAGGTGGCCGGTCAAGTCGGCTTCCTTGGTGAAATCCGAGTCCGCGTTGTTGTCGCCCACCGTGATCTTGAGCGGCTTAACCTTAATGTCGGGTTCGATGCCTTCGGCCTGAATGGAGCGGCCATTTGGAGTGTAATAGCGAGCGGTGGTCAATTTGACTGCAGTACCGTTGCCCAGCGGCAGGATGGTTTGCACTGAGCCTTTGCCAAAGGTTCGCTCACCCAGGATGAGGGCGCGGCGGTGGTCTTGCAGTGCGCCGGCAACAATTTCTGAAGCTGATGCCGAACCGCCATTAACCAACACCACCAGCGGAGCACCTTTCAACAGGTCTTCGGGCGTAGCCTTGAAACTCTGGTCGGAATCACTGCCACGGCCTTTGGTTTGGACGATAACGCCGCTTTCGAGAAATTCGTCGGCGACTTCTACCGCGCCATTCAGTATGCCCCCCGGATTGTTGCGTAAATCCAGCACCATGCCCCGCAGTGGGCCTTTGTTCTGCTGTTCGAGTTCCTGAAACGCCTGCCGCAGATTTTGGGCAGTCTTGGATTGGAATTGAGTGATGCGCACATAAGCGAAGCCTGGATCGAGCAGACGGTTCTTGACACTCTTGACTTGGATGATTTCGCGGATCAGCTTAAATTTGAGCGGTTTTCGCACCCCTTCCCGCACGATAGTCAGAGTGATCGGTGTGTTGGGCTTACCGCGCATTCGCTGAATTGCATCCGCCAGCGACATTCCTTTAACCGAGGTGTCGTCCAACCGGATGATGAGATCGCCGGAGCGAATCCCGGCCCGCTGCGCCGGTGTATCGTCAATCGGGGCGATGACCTTGAGGAAGCCCTCTTCCTGGCTCACCTCAATACCGAGTCCGCCAAACTCGCCGGAAGTGCCGATCTGCAAATCCTGGAACGCCTCGGCGTCCAGATAAGCCGAATGCGGGTCGAGGTTGCTCAACATCCCGCGAATTGCATTTTCCAGCAGGTCCTTGTCTTTGACCGGCTCCACATAATCCTGTTTGACGGCGTCAAGTACACCGGTGAAGGTACGTAACTCATCCAGCGGTAGCCGGTTTTCCGGCAGCACTTCCTTTTCGGCCCAAACCGCATGAACCGCCGTCAGCGAAACCCCCGCCATAAAACTCAATGCCAGCGCCAGACCGTGTCGGGTTACAGCACTCATCGTCACTCCAGAAACCATTTTTTGGTTGCAGCCAAGGATAACCAGGAATAGTTAGCCAATTCCTGACATGAGACAACAAGCGATTCTCGAAAATTGCGGGGCGGGAGGGGAAATCGTTACGAAAACAGGCAGATTTAACGGATTCCCGCACGCCGGTTCTTTCAACCAGCGCCGGGTTATCGCAACTGCGGGGATCGGGGTTGCGTCGCTTACTTGGCTTTGCCTTGATTGGCAACAGCGTCCATCAGCTTCTTGAGTTCTTCGGGGTCAGCGAGGTAGTAGTGCTTGATGGGGCGCAGGTTGGCGTCCAGTTCATAGACCAGTGGGACGGCCGTCGGGATGTTCAGCGCAATGATATCCTCGTCGGACATGTTGTCGAGATACTTGACCAAGGCGCGCAGGCTATTGCCATGCGCGGCGATGACAACCCGCTTGCCGGCGCGGATTGCCGGAACGATATTGTCATGCCAGAACGGCAGTGCCCGATCAATGGTGGTCTTGAGGCTTTCAGTGCCTGGCAATACGCACGGGTCAAGACTGGCGTAGCGCGGGTCATGGACCGGATGACGCGGGTCACTCGGTTCAAGCGCCGGTGGCGGAACATCAAAACTGCGCCGCCAGATTTTGACTTGTTCCTCGCCGTGTTTGGCCGCAGTTTCGGATTTGTTCAGGCCGGCCAAGGCGCCGTAATGGCGTTCGTTCAGCCGCCAGCTCCGATGAACCGGAATCCAGGCCAGATCCATCTCATCCAGCACCGTCCACAGCGTGTGGATGGCGCGCTTGAGTACTGACGTGAAGGCCACATCGAAGACATAACCCTCTTTCTTGAGCGCTTGACCTCCTTTTTTGGCTTCCTCGCGGCCCTTGTCGGACAGGTCTACGTCCACCCAGCCGGTGAAGCGGTTTTCCATGTTCCACTGGCTTTCACCATGGCGGATGAGTACGATTTTGTACATAAAAAATGCCTCCTCTAATTTCAGTTGTAGTGGTTGTCACGATGTGAGGTCGGTCTCGGTACCGACGGCATAGGGGTAAATTCTAGCATCGTATGGAAATTTTGCGGCCTGATCATACGCCCGGTCCGCCGGTTTCGCCAGCCGCGCCCGGTGTTCCAACCTGGTGGAGAGTGTACGCAGTTTCTCAATATCGCTATATTCAGTTATGCTGATTGATGAAATTTTTAGGCAAGGCTTGGTTGGAACATGGTACGTAATGAATACGCCATCGAGGCGCGAAAGAGTGCCAATACAGGGATGCCCCTGGATTTTCTGTTGACCCGCGATGACGATATCGAGCGAGCCTCGCGCTCGCTCAAGGCGATGTCGCATCCGTTGCGGCTCAAAATCCTCTGTACGCTGGGCGACCGGGAAGTCAGCGTTCAAGACATCGTTAGCCACGTCGGCACCTCCCAGAGCAACATCTCCCAGCATCTGGCGATTCTGCGCGACAAGGGAATTCTGACCTGCCGCAAGGATGCCAATCGTGTCTATTATCGGGTGGGCGATCCCGGCACCCTGCGCCTGCTCGGGATGATGCGGGAAATATTCTGTGCGCGAGATTGAGTTCGATCCCGCCTCCTAACTTTGCGAGATCTATCGATGAATAGTGAGCGGATTATCCGGATCATGGCTGGATCTTTCATTCTGTTGTCGCTGCTGCTGGGCGCGCCGGCCAGCCCGCTCTATCACAGCAGCTACTGGCTGTGGTTCACGGCTTTCGTCGGTTTCAACCTGTTCCAGAGCGGCTTCACCCGCTTTTGTCCGGCGGAGATGATGTTGTGGAAGCTGGGCGTCAACAAGGCCAGCCCTGAGACTATGCCAAAGGAACTCTGAGATGAGAGATTTTATCGAATTCGCCCTGCACAATTGGCTGTTATTTGTGGCAATGTTCGCTATCGCTGGTATGTTGGTCGGCAGTGAAGTCCTGCGCAAGGTGCGTGGGGTGAGCGCCCTTGACGCCGCTGGCGTCTTGCGGCTGCTCAACGATCAGGATGCGGTGATCGTGGATGTTGGCAATGTGGGTGAATACAAGGACGGCCATATCGCGCAGGCGCGGCATATTCCATTGAATGCGTTGCAGGAGCGGTTGGGTGAGTTGGCCAAGATCAAGGACAAGCCGATAGTTCTCTACTGCCGTACTGGCGCCACTTCGCAGTCGGCTTGCACCCTGCTCAAGAAAAACGGGTTTACCAATGTTCATAGCTTGAATGGGGGGTTACCGACTTGGTTGGATGCCAAGTTGCCGATCAGTCGCAAGAAATCCTGACCCCGCCTCGGAGTTCCGCGATGCCCGATATTGTCATGTATGCTTCAGAGTCCTGCCCCTACTGTCGGCGGGCGCGGGCGCTGCTGGACCGCAAGGGCGCTGCTTACACGGTGCTGGATGTGAACCGCGATCCGCGCCTGTGGCCGGAAATGTCTGGGCGCACCGGCCGCGACACCGTGCCGCAAATCTTCATCGGCGATCAGCACATTGGTGGTTGCGACGATCTATTCGCCCTGGATCAGCGCGGTGGATTGGAACCGTTGCTGAAAAACCCGTAAATCCGCTGCGGATCAATATTTCCCGCAGAGCTATCCGTTTTAATCAACCCCATCATTCACTGAACAAGGTATTGGCATGAGCGAGCAACCGCAGGTTCCCCAGCATTTTGAAATCCAGAAGGTGTATCTCAAGGATGTCTCGCTGGAGACGCCAAATTCCCCGATGATTTTTACCGAGCAATGGCAGCCGCAGACCGAAGTACGGCTGGAAACGGGTGCTACACCGCTGACCGAGGACTTGTTTGAAGTCGTGTTGACGGTGACGGTGACCAGCAAGATCGGCGAACGCACCGCTTACTTGGCTGAAGTTCAGCAAGGAGGATTGTTTACCCTGCGAGGCTTTCCCGAACCACAGATGGGTCACATGCTGCACGCCTTTTGCCCAAACCTGCTGTTCCCGTTCGCCCGTGAAGAGCTGGCGTCCCTGATTGGTAAGGGGGGGTTTCCGGCGGTACTGCTCAATCCGATTAACTTCGACGGCATCTACATGCAGCGGTTGCAGCAGCAAGAGGCGGAGGCGGCTCCGGTGACGGCGCACTAAGGGATGATTAGCGTCGCGACAGTCGCGGTACTCGGCCCGGGTTCCTGGGGTACCGCGCTGGCATTATTACTGGTGCGTAACGGCCACACGGTTCGCTTGTGGGGTCACGATCCTGCTGAAATTGTGCCACTGCGCCGGGAGCGGGAGAACCGCCGCTATTTGCCCGGTATCCCCTTTCCACCGGCCCTGATGGTCAGCGCCGATCTGGCAGAAATTCTGGCAGGGGTTGAATTGGCGCTGATGGTCGTTCCCAGCCACGCCTACGCGGCGACACTGGCTCGGCTGCGGCCTCATTTGCCAGCGGATGCCGGTTTTGCTTGGGCCACCAAAGGTCTGGAACCGGGTGGCGGGCGGTTTCTGCACCAGGTCACGGCGGACATCCTCGGCGAGAGATGGCCTGCGGCGATTATTTCCGGCCCCAGTTTCGCCCGGGAAGTCGCTCTTGGCTTGCCGACCGCTGTTACCGTCGCCTCCCAGGACACTGATCATGCGCATCGGGTAGCGGCGCTGCTGCACGGTTCCAACCTGCGCGCTTACACCAGCGCCGATGTGATCGGCGTTGAGTTGGGGGGGGCCGTCAAGAATGTGCTGGCGATAGCCGCCGGTATCGCCGACGGTTTGGGCTTTGGCGCTAACGCCCGGGCGGCGTTGATCACCCGTGGACTGGCGGAAATGGTGCGGCTGGGACTGGCGGTGGGGGGGCAGCGCGAAACTTTCATGGGGCTGGCCGGCATTGGGGATCTGGTGTTGACCTGCACCGATGACCAGTCGCGCAACCGCCGGTTTGGTTTAGCGATAGGCCGGGGCGAAACCGCCGAGACCGCCTTCGCCATGATTGCCCAAGTGGTTGAAGGGGCAGTAACGGCGCATGAGGTCATGCGGCTGGCGCTGCAACATCGGGTGGAAATGCCGATTACGGAGCAAGTCGATCAAGTACTCCATCACAGTCAGAATCCGCGTCGGGCAGTGGAAATGTTGCTGGCGCGTGATCCGAAACCGGAAGCAGTCTGAGCGCATGTAGCAACAGCGTTGTTCAACAGGACTTTCGCCAAGCCCCTTAGAGACTGTCTAAAAACTAAGTTATTGATCTGCTTAATGGTGGAGTCGGGTTAAAACTGGCTAGAAGCGGGTTCCGCGCTAAATTTTTGTTCAAAATCAATGGCGAGTTTTGCGACAGTCTCTTAAATTCGTCATACCCGCGAAAGCGGGTATCCATGCTTTTCAGTGGCTTACTGGATTCCCGCTGGTGCGGGAATGACGGAAAGCGAAAGTCCTGTTCAAGTCAGACAATCATCCAGTAACGGTCGGTAGTGTTTGTCCGTCTCCCGATCCGGTCCGGTATAAACCTTCGGCCAGCGCTTTTTTACCACCGCGCTATCGCTGGACAGGGCATGGCAGGTGTTCAGCACCGGCGGCGGCGGGCGATCCTCCGCTGATTTGGCATCATCCTCGTCGTAACGCTGACCGTACACCGTCTGGAACATCGTCGTGGCAACCGGGCCGAGCAGCTCGGTCATGTGAGTACAGCCCCGCACCCCGCCGAACAGTTCCCGCAGTTTGAGCGACCACCCCGGCCCGATCCGTACCCCGATCAGTTGCTGATAGCGGCTAACGATAGCGGGACAGAGACCAAAGGGCGCGGCGTCAGTGCGAACATCAACCCCATGGATGCAAAACTGATCGTCTACCGTCAGTCGAATCCACATGTCATGCAGCGGTTCTTCGGCCTGGATAGCGCCGCCCCGGTCTTCGTTAGGAAAAGGGTAGGTTTTGGTATCCACCATCTGACCTTCAATGTCCCACAGCCCATCGTCGCGATGGTAACCCCAACACTGCACGATACGCCGGTGTAGGAGTCGGCGTGGGACGGGAGCGGAGAGCGGCATGAATCCTCCAAAGAAATTTAGGTGAGCCAGCGACTGACGGTTTCAGTCGAAGAAGGCACCGCTCATCATCTGCGTCAGCCGTGTTTCCAACTGTTCGATCACCCTACGCTTCTGGTTCGGAGTGTAATCCCACCAGGCGGCGATTTCGTCCAAGGTGCGCGAGCAACCCTCGCAAAGTTGCGTTTGCGGATGAATGACGCAGACGCCAATGCAGGGGGAGGGCGGATCGTTAGGCGGGAACGAACAGTTGGCGGTCATGGCGGATATGAGGATTGCTCGCAGTGTCATGCAGTGATGATACCGCGCCGCCGCATGGCGAATCCAGGAACAATCAGGTCGCCAGGAGAAATGCCGCCCAGCCGGTTAAAGCTCCCCAGACGGGTCAGGAAATAATTGACATCCTCCCCGCCCCCCGCCTACGCGGGGGCAGGCTCTGAAGGACGGGGATTCCTCTGTAGAGGGTATGATGCCCCATACCGAGAACACTGAATGCTCTCTGATCTCCCCTGTGTATCGCTACACAGGTGGTACAACCGACCGGCAACAGGTCGGCCTAAACCCATGCTTTTGAACACGATTAAGATTTTACCTGCCCCTCTTTTGAGCAGAACCGCATCTCTTAAATTGCCAAAGAAGCTCTAACATCAGGGGCGCAATCGCCATATCCCGACCCGAGTATGATAGCAGCGCTAATGGCTAACCCAAAGAAAAAGACGGCGAACTTTGTTCGCCGCGCTATCCATCCCCGGCCTGAAGGCCGAGGCTTTTCGCGCAATTCGGGTAAAAAACCATTTCTTAATCTGGGGTTAGGCCAGTTTTGTCGCTTCAAGGTCGAAAATGGGATTAAGGGTAAAGATAATAGGGTCTATGCTTGTCTGGACGCAGCGTCAGGTTTAACCTTTAATTGAAAGGATTCAGAAGTGATCGGGCCGTGCTTGGCCATGCTGTTGAACCGGGTTTGATCCTAACAACACCAAACGATTAAGGAGGGAGCGTCATGTTGACCTATCAAGATTGTGTGGAATTAAGCGACCTGACCGAGGAAGAGATTGAAGCCATCGCCCAACACGAGCATTTGCCGGAAATGGCGGCGCTGGAACTGGGTAGCTACATGGTGCATACCGAAGAAGGGGTGCCGATGATCAAGCGCATCATTCTGGATGACATTGATGAAGCACGCCGGCGCGGTCATGCCGAGAAAGCTTTGCAGTTAAAGCTGGTACTCAAGCATTTTGTGGAGACTCATCCGAACAACCGGGCCTCAGCGTGAGTCAGTCGCATCAGACGATTGGATCGGCCGCCCCGGTGGCGCTCAGGCGGGATCCCCAGCCAGCAAAGCCTGGACTTCAGCCAAGCCGGCCCGGCGCATGGGCCGGCCGTCCACTGGGCTGCGCGGTGCTTCCCGTTCAGCCAGCAGTGCGAAAATCGTGAGGTCAATGGGAGTGTCGCCAGCGGTGAAACTAAAAACCGGTTGGCAGAGGGGGGTGCCGTTGGCCATTTTGAGGCGGCGCTCCGATGTTTTGAATGGAATGCGATGTTCCATCAGAAATAGCGGTACCTCCTCGATGGGTTCGGCGAACAGGTGCAGGTGGACGCCCGCATGAGAACTGGCAGCGCCACTCAGCACCGATCCGACCAGTCTGGGCCGGAAGCAGGCGAGGAAATGCATGGCTTCCAAGGCGGTTTCACGCAGGCCGCGCAAGCGAAGCGGCTGATGGTCGGCATGGAACAACCGCTGGCGGTCGATCAAAGCCTGTTCGACCGCCGTGTTGTCCGGTAGTACCGCTTTGTCAGGAATTCCAAGGCGCAGTGCGGCCTTGCGCTTGGCAGTCCCGAAATCCTGAATGCCTTCTTCGGTCATGATCCGGGCGCACTCTTGGGCCAGCAAGAGCGTGATGCGGTGGTGGGTACGGGGTCGGTGAGTCATGGATAGATCCCAGAGTAGGGTTAAACTTTAAGCCAAAAAATTGCGGTCTGACGCTTTGAGTGCGTTTGTTTGCTATATTTGGCAGAGATACCGGTTTGATTCGTCCACTCTGAATTGGTTGAGGAAGGGTAACTTGGCTCTGTTTACGCGTAAAGAACCCATTCTGGGCATCGACATCAGTCCATCGGCGATCAAGCTGATCGAACTGAGCCGCTCTGGGCCACGCTTCCGGGTCGAGAGCTTCGCCATCGAACCGCTGGGCGAGGGCATGATGGAAGATCGCAACCCGGTGGATACCGATCAAATGGCGGAGGCGATCAAGCGAGCCTGCCGCAAAGCGGGTACGCGCACCCGCCGTGCCGCTGTCGCCGTACCGACCTCCAGCGTGATTACGCGCACCGTGCCGATGCCAGCGGAGTTTAAGGAAAGCGACATTGAGACCAATATCTCGATTGAAGCCGCCCAGTACATTCCCTATCCCATCGAAGAAATCTATCTGGATTTCGAGAACAAGGGTCTTTCTCGCGCCAGCAACGAGATGCAGGACATCATGCTGGTGGCTACCCGCAAGGAGAATGTGGATACCCGCGAAGCCGCCCTGAAGGAAGCGGGTCTGACTCCGGCGATTGTGGATGTTGAGGCTTACGCGCTGGAAAATACCTTTCGGCTGTTGCTGGAGAGTCTGCCCAAGGCGAGCAGCGGAGGGCAGATCAGCCTGGATAAGCCGCGAGACAGCTTGACGGCGCTGGTGGATATCGGCGCCACCATCACCAATTTGTACATTCTGCAGGACGACCACATTATTTTTACCCGCGAACAGGGCTTTGGCTGCGACCAGCTTACTGTTCGAGTGGCTGAGGCTTATGGCCTGACCCGGGAGCAAGCTGAACAGGCCAAGCGTTCGGGGCAGGTCGCCGACGATTTTGCCACCACGATCCTGGAGCCGTTCAAACAGATGCTCGCCGAGCAGATTGGTCATGGCTTGCAGTTCTTTTTTTCCTCCGACCAATTCGTTTCCGGTCGCTATAATGTAGATACCATTGCCCTGGTGGGCGGTGGCGCGATGATTATGGGGTTGGATCGGGTGGTGGCGGATATTCTTGGCATCACGGCGGTTGTGGCTAATCCCTTCAGAAATATGGGGAGCGCCTCGAAAGTGAACAGCAGTGCCTTGTTACGCGATGCGCCGTTATTGGCGGTCGCTTGCGGTCTGGCCCTGAGGAGCTTCGACTGAGATGACGCGCATTAATTTGTTGCCTTGGCGTGAAATGCGCCGCACTCAGCGGCAGCGAGAACTGTTCGGGATGCTGGCTGGAGCCGCCTTGATCGCTGCGGGTGCCGTGTTTCTGATACAGACCGAGATCGCCCACCGCATTGACTACCAGCAGGAGCGCAACAACTATCTGCGTGGTGAGATCGCCCGGCTCAAGAAAGCGGCTGAGGAGTTGCAGGAGTTGCAGAAGACTCGGAACCAGTTGGTAGAACGTCTCAATGTCATCCAGAAATTGCAGACCAGCCGTCCGGGCATGGTGCGGATGCTGGATGAGATGGTTCGACTGATTCCTCAGGATATTTACCTGACCGCGTTCAAAACGGCCAATAATCAGGTCACGCTCAATGGTATCGCCCGCTCCGATAACATCATCTCCGAGTTTATGCGCGCTATTCGTAGCAACAAACTGTTTGGTGAGCCGGTGTTACAGATCATCGAGACCCGGAATGTGAACAACGTGCAAGCTCGAGTGTTCGAGCTGATTGTGCCATTAAAGCTGGAGCCAGGTTCAGACGCTGGGGGAGGTAAAACATGAATTTGTCCAATATCAACCTCAGCGACATTGATCTGCGCGAGGCGGGCGATTGGCCGTTGGCGGGCAAGATTGTGTTGGTGGTTCTGGCTGTCGCCGCAGTGTTGGGCGCTGGTTATTATTTCTTCACCAGCGAACGGCTGGATGAGTTGGATCGAGTAACGCGCGAGGAACAGACGCTGCGACAGGAGTTCGTTGAGAAGCAGCGGGTGACGGCCAACATTGAAGCGTTCCGGGCGCAGCTCAAGCAGATGGAGGCTGATTTGGAGGTCATGCTGCGGCAGTTGCCGACCGGTACGGAAATGCCGGACTTGCTGGAAGATGTGTCTAATACCGGCAAAAAGAATGGTCTGGACTTTGAACTCTTCAAACCCGAGGCCGATCAGCCTCGGGACTTTTATGCGGCGAAGCCGATCACGATCAAGGCGCGAGGAACTTACCATCAGTTTGGCGCGTTTGTGAGCGGGGTCGCGGCGCTGTCGCGGATCGTGACGCTGGAGAATGCGACCCTGACCGGTGCGAGTGGCAAGGAGGTGAAGGGCGGCAAGGACGCGAAAGGCGTTAAAATCAATAATGAACCGCTCAACATTCAGGCGACGCTGCAAACCTATCGTTATGGGACTGATGTCGGTGCGCCGGCGGGCCAGGGCGGTCCGCCGCAGAAGGGGGCGACCAAGAAATGAACCTGCGTTTGTGGTGGGAGCGGGTAGTATCCGCACACGGCATGGTAGTGCCGGGGGTGATGGTCGCGGTGCTGGTGGGTTGCGCCCAGCCGGATTTGACCAAGGTGCAGCAGTTCGTGGAAACCACCAAGCGCACCACGCCGGTCAAAAAGCTCGATCCACCGCCGGAAATTAAAGCCTACACGCCTTTTTCCTATACGGCACAAGGGGGCAAGGATCCGTTTGTGGTGGCGGCGTGGGCCGGTGATCCCGACGAGCTGGGAGAAATATCGGCTAAGGTGCAGCAGAGTGGTGCCAATTACACCGGGCCGCGACCTGATCCAAACCGGGTTCGGGAGGAGTTGGAGAAATATTCGCTGGGTTCGCTCAAGATGATGGGTACGTTCCGCATGGGCAGCGGCAACGGCGGCGAGTTGTGGGCGCTGATTCTGGCGCCTGATGGTGTGGTGCATCGGGTTCAAAAGAACAATTATCTGGGTATGAACCACGGCAAGATCACCGGTATTACGGAGCAGCGGGTCGAGTTGAAAGAGATTGTTCCGGACGGGCCCGGACGCTGGCAGGAGCGGGATTCGCTGCTGTCGCTTACCCAATGATCGTAGGGGGAAGTCATGATAAGCAGGTCCACGAGTGAAGGCCAACATGACCGACGGTCAGGCGGAGGCTGGTTGCCGCTTGGGTTGGCGGTGATCGGGTTGATCGGATGCATAGCGCTGGCGGGGGGCGGGCGAGTCGCGGTTGCCGCGGAAACCGATCCGGTGGTGTTGCAGGCGGTAGATATTAGTCCGCTGTCCGGTAATCGGTTGCAGATTCGCTTCCGACTGTCGGGGCCGCCCAAGGGGCCGCCGAGTAGTTTCACTATCAATGAACCGGCGCGAATCGTGCTGGATTTTCTGGGGACTACCAACGGTCTGGATACCCGGCAGCAGCCGATCAATGTCGGAGTGGCCGACAAGATCAGTGTGCTGGAAGGCGCCGACCGGACTCGGGCTTCGCTCAATCTGGCGCGACTGGTGCCCTATAACGTGCAGGTGCAGGGTAACGCGGTGTTACTGACGCTGGAAAACGCCGGCGCAACTGCCGCCAAGACTCCGGCGGCGACTCCGGTGACGTCGGTCAAGGCAGCGGCGAGTTCGCGGCAGGCCAATGCCGATGGGCCGGTGACGACCCCGCGCAATGTCAGTGATGTCAATTTCAAGCGCGGGCCGGGCGGGCAGGGCGTGATTACGATCAGGCTGTCCAATCCCGGTATTCCAGTGGACGTGCGGCAGGAAGGCAACCAGATCATTGCTGATTTTCAGGGGGCAGCACTGAAACGTGGCCAGGAGCGGCGCCTGGATGTGACCGATTTTGCGACGCCGGTCACGCTTTTGGAGGCGTTGAACCGGGGCGGCAACGCCCGCTTGACTATCAAACCTAATCCGCCGTTCGAGTTTTTGGCCTATCAGGCCAATGATCTTTATGTGATTGAGGTGCGCCCGCCGCAGAAATCCAAGGAAGAGGAAGATAAGGAGGCGAAGTTCGATCCGTCCAAGAAGAAGTACGTCGGCGATTTACTGTCGCTGAATTTCCAGGATATTGAGGTGCGGGCGATCCTGCAAATCCTGGCCGATTTCACCGGGCTGAACATTGTGGTCAGCGATAGCGTGAAGGGTAATTTGACCCTGCGCTTACAGAATGTGCCGTGGGATCAGGCGCTGGACATTATTTTGCGGACCAAGGGTCTGTCCATGCGCCAGAACGGTAATGTGATTTTCATTGCGCCGACCGAGGAAGTGGCGGCGCGAGAGAAGCTGGATTTGGAGTCGCGCAAGGTGGTGGATGAATTGATTCCGCTGCGCACTGAAATCATCCAGATCAATTATGCCAAGGCCGGTGATTTGGCGAAATTGTTGAAAACGCAGGACAAGGATAAGGGAAGTATTCTGTCGCCGCGTGGCACCGTGGAGACGGATGAACGAACCAATAGCTTGATCGTTAAGGACATTCCCGACAAGCTGGCGGAAATTCGCGATCTGGTGACCAAACTCGATGTGCCGACCCGCCAAGTGATGATTGATTCGCGGATAGTGATTGCGGTCGACAATTTTGCGCGGGATATCGGGGTGCGCTTTGGAGTGACCGGGGTTAATCAGGGTGGTAATACCTTAAATACGGTCAGTGGCAGTTTAGCCGGCACCAGTACCATTGTAGACAGCGCCGTCGGCAATCTGATTAGTACCGGGCAGCCGTTTCCGGTTGCGGTGCCGCCTCTGGCCCAGCGGTTGGGGGTGAATCTGGCGGCGGCGGGCGCGCCCAGCCTCGCCTACTCCATCCTCGGTGCGGATTATCTGCTTGATCTGGAATTGTCAGCGTTACAGAAGGAAGGCAATGGCGAGGTTCTTTCCAATCCACGGGTAGTGACGGCGGATAATCAGGAAGCCTCTATTCTGCAAGGCCGGGAAATCCCTTATACGGTGGCTCCTACTACTATAGGTGCCGCAGCGACCACTGAATTCAAGAAAGCGGTTCTGGAGTTGAAAGTCACCCCGAAGATCACTCCTGATGATCGGGTTAGCATGAAGTTGGACATAAAGAAAGATGATGTAGGTGAGTTGGTTCCGCAACAAGGCGGGGGGTTCGTGCCCTCGATTGACACACGCCACGTGACGACCAATGTGCTGGTGAATAACGGCGAAACCGTAGTGCTGGGTGGTGTCTTCGAGCAGAACAAGAGCAAAGGCCAGAGTAAGGTGCCGTTGTTGGGCGATATTCCGCTGTTGGGCTATTTGTTCCAGGACAATACCACTTCAACCATCAAACGTGAGTTGCTGATTTTCGTGACGCCGCAGCTTCTGAAGAATGGCGCGGTCGCCGAGCGTTAAAACATTTCAAGAAACACCATTGTCGCGGGGAGTGAAGCCATGCGCGTGTTGCTGGATAGGCTGAAAGGGTTTGCTGAGTTGTTGCTGCTGGCCGTGATGCTGGTCAGTTGGGGGAGCAGCGATGCAGTTGCTCAGTTTTTTAGCAATCCGGGTGGCGGCAGCGGCGGTTTCACCGGACGGCCATTGATTACGGTCGAGATTTCTGCGGATAAGACCAGTGTGCCGGTTAATCTGGCCGGTTTTGGGCCGAATCCTAGCCTGCCTTATACCAGCACCCTCACGGCGGTGGTGAAACAGGATGGACGGTTGTTGCCAACGGATATTCAGTTCGATTTGGCGCCCAATCTGGCGCAAGGCACCCTGTTTGACCCGGCGGATCTGACCAAGGGTTTCCGCAGCCTGCCGGTGAAAGGCACCAGCGGCTTGTCTACCGTATTTTTCCAGGCTTCTGCCACGCCAGGCACGGTGACTATTACCGCCTCGGCACAAGATCCCAACACTAAACAAACAGTGAGTTCCAGCGTACAAATCACGGTAGTTGGCGAGAGCCGGCCAGCGACTTCGATAGCATTCACCGGGCCGTATGTGAACGCGGTGATCGCAGGGGAATCGCGCTTCGGTACGCCACCTATCCAGAATGGCGCTTACAGCCGGGTAGTCAGCGTCGTGGTCAATGATGCCAACGGCAATCCGACCAATCCCAATACCAAAATCAACTTCTTCCTGATTGATGCGCCGATCACCGGTTATCCGAACAATCCCGGTGCATTTTTTGTCGCCGGCAATAACGGCGATCCGCAGGAAAACGGCCTGAACTTCAGTGCGCTCGGCGGTCAATTCCTGACCAAAGGGGTGCGTCCATTCCAGCGACTGGTGCTGAATGGGGGCCAGTATCGCACGATACAGACGGTGACCAGTGAGGAGAGCCTGACGATTCAGGCCAGCAAGCCGTTCGGGTCGGACAGTCGCGCCGCGATTCCCTACGTGATCGGTCATGCCGAAAATGCCGCGATTCTGTCGCCGTCGTTTACCGATCTCAGCGGAGTGGCCAGCACGATTCTGACCTATCCGGTCACCCGGGTCGGCCAGACGGCGATTTTGATGGCGTGTACTGATGATTATGTCTACTGCGGGATGCTCAATACCTGCGATATCAACGGCGCTAATTGCAAATCGGTCTATCTGGGTGTGACCAATGGCTCCGACCGGGTGCTAACGGTTTCGGCAACCAGCTTGGGGCCGAACCGGACCACCAATGTGCAGATGTGCCTGCGGGACGTGAATTTCACTCCACTGCCGGCGACAGAAATCCGTTATGACATCGGATCGACCGGCCCGGCCAAAGTGACTGTCAATGATGTAGAGGGCAACAAGGGCAAGCTGTTGACCGGCGAAGAGGGTTGCACCACGGTTAAGATTGCCAGCAGCGGCCAGATTCCCGGTGGACTGCCGATTGATTTGAATTTTACGTCGGATTTTGTGGCGGCCCCGATCAAGGTGACCATCAAGTCACCGGGCGCCGGCAAGATGGATGGCTTTTTCAACTGCGAGTTCGCAACGGACCAGGGCACAGCTAGCTGCAAGGGCACCTTGCGGTTGACCGACGACGAAGGATCGCCGATGGCCGGGGTGCTGATAGCGGTGGGACAGGTGGTGGCACCCGGTGAGTTCGTGTTGACCTTTAATCCGGCGGAGGGCGTGTTCGGTAAGACCGATGAGAGCGGTCAGTTGCAGGTGTCGGTCGATATAAGGAGTCCGGGCCAATATACCTTCCCGTTCCAGACCGCAGCCGGCGGCACCGCAAAGTATGAGTTGAAAGTGGGTGTAGCAGTGCCGGGCACCTTGAAGATCACGCCGCCTACCACCGCCACTGCGACCGTTGGTCAGCCCTACAGTGGCGTGTTCCTGGCCGATGGCGGGGTGCCGCCGTACAGTTGGTCGCTGCTGGCGGGTCAGTTGCCGCAGGGTTTGAGCTTTAGCAGTAACGGTTCAATTACCGGAACGCCGGCGGCAGGTTCCGATGGCGTGTACAGCATCTCGGTGCAGGCGACCGATAGCAAGAAGCAGACCGGCTTTGCGACGTTCACCCTCACAGTGGGAAGTGGTACCTCGCTAAAAGTCACTATGGTTGGCCCCACTACGGCGACTATCGGTACACTCTATAGCGCGGTTTTCCAGGCTGACAGTGGGATTCCACCGTACACCTGGGAGTTGCTATCAGGCTTGGCGTCGTTGCCAAAGGGTTTGGTCTTTGACGCCAGTAAGGGCTTGATTACGGGAACGCCGACGACTGAGGGCACCTTTAGCTTCTCGGTGCAGGCGACCGATAGCAAGGGGCAGACCGGATCTGGCGCATTCACCATCACGGTGGGCGATGGCAGCACTGGCGACCCCTTGGCGATTTCGACGTCGACACTGCCTGATGGAACTACAAGCACCTTTTATACCGCGTTGTTGCAAGCGACGGGGGGCAAGACGCCGTACATCTGGTCCATTTTCAGCGGGGTTTTACCTGCGGGTATCACCCTTGACGGCAGTAAAGGCGTGCTATCAGGTACGCCGACTTCGCCGGGCGTCTTCAATCTGATTATGCAGGTAGCGGATGGCGCGGGCAAAACCGCGCTGGCAAATTTAGCCTTGACCGTGAAGCAAAGCGGGGGGGGTGGAGGTTCCGTCACCCCTTCCGGCCTGATCTTGCTGGTGAGCAGCCCCGATTTGCCTTCTTCGGGCCAGCCGTCAGTGACGTTGACCGCTGTTGCGAGCGATAGCAAGGGAGTGGTGCTGAAAGATGTCGGTGTGCAATTCCAGGTCAAGAGTACCGAGGCGGACGGTAAAACGCCCAATGGCACCATTCAAGTGATCACCAGTGTCACCGATGACAAAGGGGTTGCCACGGCCTCGCTTTCCACCGGCGGTAACAAGCGCAATCGCATTATCACGGTCGGCGCCGTCTCTGGCGAGATTGTGGCGAACCCGGTGAATGTGACGGTGACGGGCACCACTTTGAAGGTGTCCGGGGTGGATTCTGGAGCGTCGGTGCTGGTCGGCGATACCTTGAAGCTGATCTTTGAACTGAAGGATTCGGCGAGTGTGGGCATTTCTGGAGCGACGTTGAGCGTGTCCTCGGTGCTGAATGGCTTGGCCCTACCACCGGCGAAATCCGATGCTAAGGGTTCAACGCTGTCGGTCACAACCAATTCCAGCGGCGTGGTCGAAGTCAATCTGAAGATTAATCAAAATGGTACGGATGAAATTAAAGCAAGTTGGGTTGGCGGTGGTGCTGAATCCATACCATTGTCTTTGACCGCTTCCTCCGACAAGATCACCATTGAAGTGGTGGATGCGAATACCAATCAACCAGATGTGATTGGTATTAATTCCAGCGGTAATATCCGGGTGACTTGGACCAGTCTGGTGAATTGCGGCGATCCTAACGGCTGCTTGGTATCGCCGGCGGATATCAGTTTGGTAGTGACCAAGGGCACTCTGGTGGTGACGAATCCCGGAGGTAATCCGCTGCTCGCTACGATTAGTTCCAGTGTGCCGGGGGGGGCTGTTATTACCGCGACCGGCAATACCACCAGGGATGGTCAGCCCGTCAAGGTGGCTTCAGCTCCGAAAAGCATCCAGTTTGTTTCGACAGAACCCCTGCCGAGCAAGTTTGTGGTGCAAGCCGATCCAGCGACGATTCCGGTTAATGTGCCGCCGTCGACATCCAGTCAGAGCACCATTACCGCGACCGTGCGTGACGCCAACGACAATCCCGTCCCTGGTATTCAGATCTCCTTTAAGGTGATCAAAGATGCCAGCGGCGGTACAGTAAGTGCGGCTTCGGCGGTAACGGATTTCTCTGGACAAGCCAGCGTTGTTTATTTTGCCGGTTCCAGTACCACCCCTGATAATGGCGTGGAGATTCAGGCCACCGCAAGCAGTCCGGTCAACTTGACGGCGACCACTACATTGACCGTGTCCAAGCGTGAAGTCTTTATTACGCTCGGCACCGGTAATACCATTACTGAGCCTGATCCCACGACTTATGCATTGCCCTACAACGTACTGGTGAATGACATTGTGGGCGGCGCGGTTCAAGGGGCAACGGTGACCTTGAATACCGTTCCTTTGCAGTATCGCAAAGGACAGTATGTGTGGAATGGCGTAGTGTGGGTGCCGGTGGTTGCCATAAGTTGCCCCAATGAAGACACTAACAATAATGGCATTCTTGATCCGGGCGAAGATGTGAATAACAACGGCCATTTGGATCCGGGCAATGTGGTAACCACCTCCGTGGCTGCCATCACCACCGATAAAGATGGCTTCGGCAAGTTCGATGTACTGTACGCACAGCAATATGCGAGCTGGATCAATAACAACCTCACTGCACGGACTAAGGTGAACGGGAGTGAAGGTGAGCAAAGTTCCATCTTTGTGTTACCGCCCAGCGCAGCCGATGTCGGCAGTGAAAAGATATCGCCTCCCGGACAGCCCAGTCCGTTTGGCGTGTTGCCGAATTGCGCAGTTTCTGTTGAAAAGGAGGTTGCGCTGAAACTGAGTACGATCCCGCCGGCCAGTGTAGGGTTATCTATCCCTGTCGCTGGCGCTAGTCTTGGGCCTCTTGCGTCGGTAAGCAGTAGTGTGACCGTGACGGTTGAGTTACCGGGCTTCTCAGGTGATCTCACTGGAACAACTATAACGGCTCAGGGCAACTCGATTGTGTCCAATGTGAGTATTGCCGTCCCCTCATCCTTGGCTACCACGGGACCAACGGCACTGTTTAATGTGACGGTGACCAACACCAGCATAACCAACAGTGTACCGGTGTCAGCCACTGGGACGCCGGTAGGGACAGTGACGTTTGCGGTTGGAAATGCGAAGGCTGTAGTGCCCATCAGGCTGGTACCCTAGCAGTAGTTAAGTTGGGTTGCCGTCTTTATGGGCAACCCAACACCGCACAGTCTGCTGAAATATTAGGAATTTTGGCGGGGTATGAAATGGCGACGCTTTACCAGCAGGATGTGATTGCTTGGGCCAATCAACAGGCGGCTTTGCTGCGAGCAGGCCGGTTTGCTGAGATTGACTTGGAACAGGTGGCTGAGGAGATTAGCGATGTGGGCAAGAGCGAGCAGCGGGAATTGGCTCATCGCATGGCGGTATTGCTGGCACACCTGTTGAAGTGGCAGTTTCAATCCGAACGGCGCGGTCACAGTGGGCGACAAACGATCGTGGTTCAGCGGCGTGCAATTGCCAAGCGTTTGCAACGAACCCCGAGTCTGAAAACTTCCTTGGCGGATGTGCAGTGGTGGGAGGAAGTTTGGGCGGATGGGGTGGCTTTGGCGACCGAAGAAACCGGGCTGGTTTTTCCAGAAGCCTGTCTGTGGTCCGCCGATCAGATCATGTCCGGGGATTTCTGGCCGGATCCTTGATGGACGTTGATCAAGTTTATGTAGAGCAATTCAAAAAGCTCGACTAGTTGCTTTTATCCTTGATTCAGAATAGCGATAAGTGCCGTGAGGTTAACGATCATGATCAGCAGTCAACGGGCATTCCGTAGTTGGGGGCGAGGGTTGCAGGCCGTGCTATTGGCGTTGGTCGCCAGCGTAATCCTGGGCCAGGGCGCGGCGTTGGCCGATGGGTTGCGTCCGGCAGCGACGGAACAGCGGGCGCGGTTGGTCGAGACCTTCGGGCGGTCGCCGCTGCATTTCGAGCCGAATCAGGGGCAGACGGCGGAATCCGTGAAGTTCCTGGCGCGGGCACCGGGCTATCAGTTGTTGTTGACCCCGAACGAGGCGGTGCTGGCGGTGCGGGCGCGGGCGGTGGATCAAGCGCCGTCGCTGGTGCGGATGCAGTTGATGGGCGCGGACGTGAATCCTCAGCCGGTTTTGGAGGCGCTGGAGGCTTTGACGGGTCGCAGTCATTATTACTTGGGCAACGATCCACAACGCTGGCAGACCGATATTCCGCATTTCGCCAAGGTGCGCTATTCGCAGGTGTATCCGGGAGTGGATTGGGTGTTGTATGGCAATCCGCGCCAATTGGAATATGACTTTGTGGTGGCGCCGGGCGCCGACCCGAAACAGATTGCCGTGAGTTTTGCCGGAGCGGATCAAGCACGGATCGCGGCCAATGGCGAGTTGGTGGTGTCGGTAGCCGGGCGGGAAGTGTTGCATTCTTCGCCGACGATCTATCAGGTGGTGAATGGCGAACGGCAGATCGTGACTGGGCGCTATGTGCTGCGCGAGGCTGTTGGGGATGCACCCCTGGTGGGATTTGAGATTGCGGCGTATGACCGGCAATGGCCGCTGGTGATTGATCCTGTGGTGTATTTTACCTTTGTGGGCGGTGCGCCGGATGATAGTACCGGTGTCGGCGGTGATGATTTGGGTTTGAGTATTGCGGTGGATAGCTCTGGCAATGCCTATATCACCGGTTCGACTAGTACTAATAATGCGAATGTTGCCGCTGCGACTAAACAGTTTCCTACAACAAGTCTTGCCATTAATAAAATTTTTAGTGGAGGCACGGATGTTTTTGTGACCCGGATGGATGCGACGGGCACCATTATTTATTCGACCTATCTTGGCGGGAGTGCTTTTGATGCTGGTTATGGAATTGCTGTTGATGGCGGAAGTAATGCCTATGTCACCGGTTATACCAATTCGAGTGATTTTCCGATAAGAACGACAGCAACTCTGGTTGATGAGGGTACTACGGTCAGGATTACCGGATCGCCATTGTCTAGCGCTACACCGGGAACAGCCTATACGACAACATTCGCTGCGACGGGCGGGCAGTGTACAGCAGTAGCGCCGGCGACATGTACGGTTACTTACACATGGAGCCTTGATTCAACAACGTTGGCTAATTTACCAGCCAGCCTAACGCTCGACCCTGCCAGTGGCGTGTTATCGGGGACGCCAACCAATGCTGATGTCGGAACTTATAACTTTATCGTCAAGGTGGCTGATAACAATAGCACTCCCAATACGGCACGCAGGACTTTCAGGTTAACGGTGGTGGGTAGCCTTCTTCAAGGTACTCAAGATGCTTTTGTCGCTAAAATCAATGCCAGTGGCACATTAGGTTATTCAACTTATCTCGGTGGCACCGGTAATGAAGCTGGTTATGGGATTGCGGTTAATACTTTGGGTGAGGCTTATGTGACTGGTTATACCAGTTCAAATGATTCAACGACACCTGCTAATAATTTCCCCGGTGCGAATTTTTCAGCCATCACTCCCAAAGCGGCAGTTGGAGAAGACGCTTTTATCGTCAAAGTGAATGCAGCAGGTAATGGCTTGGTGTACAGCAGTCTAACGGGCTTTGCCGGTAATGATCGCGGCCAAGGGATTGTGCTGGATTCAGCAGGGACCAGCGCTTATATCACCGGCTTCAGCACCACTGGATCGAATGAAGCCGCTTTCATTTCCAAGGTGAGTACAACAGGTGCGCTTAGCTATGGTGCTGCCTTGGACGGCTCCAGCAGCAATGAGCGCGGTCTAGCGATTGACCGGGACAACGCAAAAGCTATCTATATTACCGGTTATACCAGTTGTTCCTATACATCAATTCCCTGTAGCACCTCAACGGGTACAACCCCCGGTATAGCTACAACGGGTGCCTATGACACCACGTTTAATGGCCCCTCTGCATCACAAGATGCTTTTGTCGCCAAATATACGGATTCAGGATCAGCCTTCACGCTGAATTACGCCACTTATCTAGGGGGTCAGGCTAATGATGTTGGCTATGGCATTACCGTAGATAGTTTCGGCAATGCCTATGTCGCTGGCGAAACCTTCTCTCCTGATTTTCCTTTGGTGAGTCCAGATGATGCTACCTTGGTCAAGGGCGAGGCGTTTCTGGCTAGACTGAACCAAGATGGAAAGGAGTTGACCTACTCCAGCTTCTGGGGCGGCGCTGAGAACGACTCCGGGCGGGGTCTCGCTAAGGATTTCTCTAATGACGTTTACATGGTGGGTTACACAAACTCACCCAAGGACGGTTTTTCACTCGGCACCATTACCCCTTATCGGGATTATTCTGGCGGTGCCGATGCGTTTGTAACCAAGTTCAGCATTCCCACCACCACTACCGACTTCAATCTGTCCGTCAAACTCCAAGGCAGCGGTTCTGGTGCAGTGACCAGCACCCCGCAGGGTATTGGTAAAACCGCTGAGTGTAAGCAGACAGAGGGTGTTCTAATCCCGAATGCTAATTGCGATGCCAACTATGCCACGGGAACCAAAGTCACTCTAACAGCGGTTCCGGCTACCGGATCCCTGTTTGTAGGTTGGAGCGGTAGTGGCAGCGGTACTTGCGCTGGCAGTTCTGCGTTGACCTGTGAAGTCACGATGGATGGCTCCAAACAGGTCGTGGCGAAATTTTCCCCGTCGCAAACACTGACCGTGATTAAGACCGGCAGCGGCACGGTGACCAGCGGTGACAATCCACAGACCATCAACTGTGGCACAACGTGTAGTGCCAACTATGTAGGAAGCACCCAGGTTACCCTGACCGCCCAAGCGGCAGCCGGCTCAACCTTCACCGGATGGAGTGGTGCCTGCACCACTATCGCCGGTACCTGCGTGGTCACGATGGATGCGGCCAAGAGCGTCACCGCGACCTTTATTTCGGCGCCCGGCGACCTCCCGGATCTGAAAATCGAGACCCTAACGACTCCCAGCACCGGCCAAAATACCGGGCGCAACATTAACTATTCCCTAACCGTAAAAAATATTGGCAAGGTGGCGGCGGGCAGTTTCAAGGTAGGTCTCTACCTGCTGACCAGCCCTCGCAATGATCCCAGTAATTTCAGCCCCAATGGGGTAGGGGTGATCAGTGCGGGTGAATGCTTGTTTGACAGCTTGGCTGTGAATACCACTACGAGTTGCAGCCGCAATTTAGTTCTGCCCAACAGCCTTATTGCTGGTTCCTATTATCTGGGCGCTTACGCTGATCCCGACAATACCATTGCCGAGAGCGATGAGGCTAACAATGGGAAGGCCACCACTAACACCCTGCCGATTGTGATCCTGACCGTCAACAAGAGCGGTAATGGGCAAGGTGTAGTCACCGGTACACCCTTCTGGATCAACTGTGGTACTCAGTGCACCACCAACTTCCTTTCCAGCGCCACGACTAAGGTCACCCTCACCGCCGTCTCAGACCCCGGCTCAACCTTCACCGGATGGAGCAGCGCCGGTTGCAGCGGTACAGCCAGTTGCGAAGTGACCATGGACGCAACAAAGAGCGTGACTGCAACCTTTAGTAGTCAAACTTCTGCGGTGGGCGTGTTCCGGGAGGGCACCTGGTTCCTGGACGCTAACGGCAATGGAGCTTGGGATGGTTGCCAGCAGGACGGCGGGCAGGATCTCTGCCTGTTTAACAGCTTTGGACAGGCTGGTGATTTACCGGCGGCGGGCAACTGGGACGGCGGCGCAAAGAGTTCTATCGGTGTGTTGCGCTCCAGCAGCGGCCAATGGTTCATCGACCTCAACGGCAATCACCAATGGGATGGCTGTGTGGCCGATGGCTGTTATGACGGCTTCGGCCAAGCCGGTGATCTGCCGGTGGCCGGGGATTGGAACGGCAGCGGCGTCGCTAAAATCGGCGTGTTCCGCAACGGCCAGTGGTTCCTGGATGCCAATGGCAACGGATCATGGGACGGCTGCGGCACCGAACTCTGCCTGAGCTTCGGCCAGACGGGCGATCTGCCGGTGGCGGGCAACTGGAACGGGGGGCTTCAAGCGGGCGTCGGGGTATTCCGCGCCGGCACTTGGTATCTGGACTACAACGGCAACGGAAAATGGGACGGCTGCGACATTGACCGCTGCTACTTCAGCAGTTTCGGCCAAGCCGGCGATCTGCCGGTGGCCGGCGATTGGAATGGTGACGGCAAAGCCAAGGTCGGAGTATTCCGCAATGGCACCTGGTATCTGGACTATGACGGTGACGGGAAATGGGGTGGCTGTCAGCAGGACGGCGGAAAGGATCGCTGCTACATCGGCAGCTTTGGTCAGCCAGGCGATTTGCCGGTGGCGGGGCGCTGGTAAGCGGGGACCGACCTCATTTTAGATTCCACTAGGGCACGGAGGCACAGGGATCAAACCACGGTAAGCCACCTTTTGCGCCGAAAGGCGCTATGGCGCCGCCGGAACGCCATGGTGACCTTCCAGAGGAGGGGCGTGGAGAGCGGTCTCGGGAAAATCCGGCGAGGCGAGGTGTGGTTCCGGTTGGCGCGCGGGATCCTTCGGACGCTTGCGACCCCGCCGATGCCGTGGGCGACCCAGGTTCTTGAGACGCACGCGGCCGCCTTTCGGCAACGTCTTGCGGGGACGGCCCCGCTTCCCGGTCTGCACTGTCTGGGTACACCCCCGTGTCAATCGCATCCCCTTCTAACATCCGTGGAATGAAGGTCTGGCACAACCCGTAGAGCCTCCCCGTCGGTTTCATCCCACCCCACCGGTGTTCCCACTAGGCCATCGTGTTCTTGTGCGCTCCCAGAATCCGGGCTGTCGCCCGCAGTCCCATCCCTTCTCCGGTGAGAATTTTATGACGGATAATTCAGCCGGTGTTGTTATACCGTTTCCCGATAGGTTTTGTTCTTTGCGGAGGCCAAAAACCACCCTGTTCGTCATACCCGCGAAAGCGGGTATCCAGTTTTTCAGCGGCTGCCTGGATTCCTGCATTCGCGGGAATAACGAAAACCTATTCAGAATTGGTATTAAAACAACTTTTGAGGTAAATTTAGATAGTTCTAATGTCAAAATAGAGCATATAGAAGTTGATCAAGAAGGGTATTATCGAATTACCGTTAATAGCACAGAGTGCGGGACGTATTGCCATAAATGTGATCATTTTATTCAACGCCACCTCTTCTTGTAATCGTGCTACCTTGTTTCAATTTATTGATTTTAATCATTTTACTTTTCAAGCTAATTTTTGTCATGTACAGAGAAGTGGTGGACAATGACGGGCTGGAAAATATGGAGGTGATCCGGTTAAAAGTGAATAGCATCATAGAACAGGAACTGCCCGCATGACCCGCGCCGTTGTCTTCGCTTATCACCATGTCGGAGTGCGCTGCCTCAAAGTGCTGCTGGCGCATGGCGTGGATGTAGCGCTGGTGATCACTCACGCTGATAACCCCAAGGAACAGATTTGGTTTGACAGCGTGGCTGCGACGGCTGCGGATTACGATATTCCGACGATTATGCCGGACAATCCCAATACCCCGGATGAGTTGCAACGCATTCGTGATCTCACCCCAGATTTTCTGTTTTCGTTCTATTACCGGCAGATGTTAACGCCGGAACTTCTCGCCATCGCTCCACGCGGCGCGCTCAATATGCACGGTTCGCTGCTGCCGAAATATCGCGGGCGGGTCCCGGTCAATTGGGCGATTATTCACGGCGAGAGCGAGACTGGGGCGACGCTGCATTATATGGTGGCGAAACCCGATGCCGGCGATATTGTGGCGCAAACCCCGGTGCCGATTTTGCCCGATGACACCGCGCAAGAGGTATTTAACAAGGTAACGCTGGCCGCTGAACTTACCCTGCATCGAGCATTACCCGCATTGATCGCCGGAACAGCGCCGCGCATTGTTCAAGACCTGGCGCAGGGCAGCTACTTCTCCGGTCGCGACCCGGAAGATGGACGGATTAACTGGAATGAATCGGCGGCGCAAATTCACAATCTGGTGCGCGCAGTTGCGCCACCGTATCCGGGCGCTTTTACGACCGTGATGGATCAGCCGGCGCGGATTTTAAGCACCCGGTTGATTGCAGTGGACTGTGGCAAGCGACCTACACCACTGCTTACTCTGGCTGATAACCGGCTGCTTGTGTATTGTGCTGATGGCGCTGTATTGCAGATCCTTACGCTGGAGATTGCTGGTGAACTTATTACACCAGCGACCCTAGTGCTGCGATTCGGCCTTGGCCCGTGGCGGATTGGGGATTGAATATCATCACGCAATTTCCTAGCCCCAACTCTTTCCAAGGATGAGAGGGGGCTTTTTCTTTTTTCAGATTTTGGACTCCTTCCCGCAATGAAAAGAATCCTGATCCTCGGAGTTAACGGCTTCATCGGCCATCACTTGTCCAAGCGCATCCTGGCGAATACCGATTGGGATATTCACGGGATGGATATGCAAGACGACCGCATTCGCGATTTGACCGGCAACCCCCGCTTTCACTTCTTTGAAGGCGACATTACTATCAACCGCGAGTGGATTGAATACCATGTCAAAAAATGCGACGTGGTATTGCCGCTGGTCGCTATCGCCACGCCGGCCACCTATGTGACTGAACCGTTGCGGGTGTTTGAACTCGACTTTGAAGCCAACCTGCCGGTGGTGCGCGCTTGCGTCAAATACCATAAGCGGCTGGTTTTTCCTTCCACGTCGGAAGTTTATGGGATGTGCGCCGACGCTGAATTTGACTCCGAAAACTCGCCGCTGGTCTATGGGCCGATTAACAAGCCGCGCTGGATTTATGCCTGTGCCAAACAAATGATGGATCGGGTCATTTGGGCTTATGGGATGGAACAAGGGTTAGATTTTACTCTGTTTCGGCCCTTCAACTGGATCGGCGCTGGTCTCGATTCAATCAATACACCGAAGGAAGGCAGTTCGCGGGTGATTACGCAATTCCTCGGCCAGATTGTACGCGGTGAGCCGATTAAGCTGGTGGACGGTGGCGCACAACGGCGCTCGTTCACTTATGTAGACGATGGGATTGCCGCGCTGATCAAAATTATTGCCAACGTGGACGGCATCACCAGCGGCAGGATTTATAACATCGGCAATCCCGGCAATAACCTGTCGGTGCGCGAACTGGCGACGCGGATGCTGGAACTGGCGGCGGATTACCCGGAATACCGCGACAATGCGGCAAAGGTTCGGTTAATCGAAACCACGGCGCTGGATTATTACGGCAAGGGTTATCAGGACATGCAGCAGCGAGTGCCGAACATCGCCAATACCTGCGCTGATCTCGACTGGCAGCCGACGGTGACGATGGACGATGCGCTGCGACAGATTTTCGAGGCGTACCGCGCTCATGTCGCTGACGCCAGCGCGCTGATTCAATAGCCGCCATGTTATCGCCCACCCTGGCGCTGAAAGTAGATGTGGACACCCTGCGCGGGACGCTGGAAGGCGTACCACGATTGGTTGAAACGTTCCAGCGCCACCAAACCGACGCGACATTTTTATTCAGCCTCGGTCCCGATCATACCGGCTGGGCAATCAAGCGGGTATTTCGGCGCGGGTTTCTCGGCAAGGTCAAACGAACCTCGGTGATCGAACACTATGGCCTGAAAACACTGCTCTATGGGACGTTATTGCCCAGCCCGGATATTGGCCGGCGGGCGGCGGGAGTGATGCAGGCGGTGCGCGATACCGGTTTCGAGACCGGTATTCACTGCTGGGATCATGTGCGGTGGCAGGATCATGTGGTCAACGCAAACGCTGAGTGGACGGCTGCTCAGATGCGCTTGGCGACCGACCGCTTTAGCGAGATTTTCGGCGCGACGGCGTGCGTCCATGGCGCTGCGGGCTGGCAAATGAACGGCCATGCGCTGCGGCTCAGCGAATCCCTGGGCTTTGCCTATGATTCTGACGCACGCGGAACCCATCCTTTTTTACCGGTGGTGGACGGGATAACGATCCGTTGTCCCCAGTTTCCGACCACGCTACCGACGCTGGATGAATTGATTGGGATGAACGGAGTCACGCCGGATAACGTCGCCGACCGACTGCTGGCGTTGACTCAGACGGTGTCGGCCACCGGCCATGTTTTTACGCTCCATGCCGAACTCGAAGGCATGAAATTCCTGCCGGTACTCAATCAGCTTCTCAGCGGATGGCGCGCTCAAGGGTATCGCCTTGGCGCATTACGGTCGCTGGCCGCCGCGACGGCATTGGATGCTTTACCGCGCCATGAACTCATCTACGGCAGCGTACCGGGTCGAACCGGCACATTGCTGGTTCAGGGGCCGGCTTCTCTCACTACCCGACAGAGTTAATTATGCCGATCAATAGCCTCAAGCTTTTTCCTGTGAATAAGGTTTTGATCGCTATATTGGCGATTGTAGTGATAGCGGTACTCATACTTTTCATCACGCTATCGCTTTTTGACTATCCATCCGCCGATGATTTTTGTTATGCCGCCAAGGCCAAACAACTGGGTTTTATCGAGGCGCAGGTGTTCTGGTACCAACACTGGTCGGGCCGCTACACGCTGAATCTGGTCTATACCGCATTTACCCTGTCAGGGGATATTTTCAAAATCTACCGCTTCCCACCGATTATTCTTCTAGTATCTACGTGGCTGGGCTTTGCTTTTCTGACTGCGAAAATTACCCAAAGTAAGCTCTCGATACCTCTGGTTTTTCTTTTGGGAGGGGTATGCACGATACTGTTCATCGCCGGCGCTCCAGATGTTGCCCAGACCTTCTATTGGCCGGGCGGCAGCTTTACTTACCAAATACCCAATGTCCTCTTTGTTTTTCTGCTGGGCTTGCTGATTTGGCGGGAGACTACAGCAAAAAATAGCCTCCTGTAAATTTTCCTGTGATGGCGATGATTTGCGGCCTGGGCTAGAACATCGGCTTCATCTAACTCTTTGATCTTGCTGAGAGGTGTGCGTTGTACTCACCCAACCCGTCGTGCGAATCACAGGAAAATTTACAGGAGGAAAAATAGCAACCTGCGAATACTGCTTTTTCTTCTTTCCGGCTTATTAGTGATTATCATTATTGGCGCCAATGAAGTATCGTTAGCGCTAACCGTTACTCTCCTTGGTGGGGGTGTGATTTATTCGCTGTGGATGCGGCGGGACTCTGGCGTTTTCTGGATCGGGTTGCTGATGATCGCCATTGGCGCAGTGCTGGTCAGTGTGCTGGCGCCAGGCAACTACCAGCGTTACGCCGACATCGCGCATGATGAAACCACGCTACGTCCCTCCGCCTGGCTGGCAGCAGGTCTTTATTTACCTTGGGTGACACTACGGTTCCTGTATTGGCTTTCCAATCCAGGCGTGTGGGCGTCGGCGGTTATTCTGCTGGCAACTACATTCCATTTCGCCAGAACACAGCTTTATATCAATGGAAAATTCAAGCGGTGGTTTCTGGCGCTGCCCGCGCTCTGGATCAGCATGATTTTCATCCTCAGCGCACTTGGTTTTCTAATTAACCACCATCCATTACCGGAGCGGGCAGAAAGCGTGGTTTATCTGTTATTCCTGCTCGGTTGGTATCCCTCATTTATCATCCTGGCTCATTTTCTGATTGGGGATAAAACCCAGCTTGACAATAACCATAACCGTCTGATCCTGCCAGCGATGGTATTGCTACTCATCAGCCTGCTGGGAGCGCCCAATATCTTTGAGGCTTATAAAGATGTGTACCGGGGTTATCGCTACGCTGGGGAGATGCGCGAAAGGATTAATACGATCCAGGCCGCCAAGAATCGGGGAGAAACAAAAATCGTGGTTGCCAGCGTCTCCAGACCACCGAGAACGCTATTCGCCACTGATCTCGAAACCGACCCGCGCAATTTTAGAAACACCTGTATGAGTGAATATTTCGGCATCGAGTCCATCCGGCTCGGTTCATCAACACCGCCTTAATGCGCTGTAACCTGCGGCTGGCATCAGCCGCAGACTGGTTTCAAAACAGGAAATAGCGTTGCGCCAGCGGTAATATCGCAGCCGGTTCACAGGTGAGCAATACGCCGTCCGCCCGCACTTCATAAGTCTGCGGATCGACTTCAATCACGGGCAAAGCGTCGTTGTGGATCAAGTCGCGCTTGCCAATAGCGCGGGTGTCTCGCACTGCCGCCAGCGTCCGCCGTAATCCCAGTGAATCCAATACGCCGCTATTCAGCGCCGCTTTGGAGACGAAGGTTAAACAGGTCGCCGCTAATGCCCCGCCCAAGGCTCCGAACATCGGTCGGTAATGCACCGGCTGCGGCGTTGGGATCGAGGCGTTGGCGTCGCCCATCGGGGCCGCGACGATGAATCCGCCCTTGATAATCAGCGAAGGTTTAGCGCCAAAAAATGCCGGTCGCCATAGCACAATATCGGCCAGCTTGCCGAGTTCCAGCGAACCTACGAGATGGCTGACGCCGTGAGTAATGGCCGGGTTGATGGTGTATTTGGCGAGATAACGCTTGACCCGGAAGTTGTCCGCATGATTACGCCCGTCGCCCTCTGAGGTTGAGGGTGGCGGGAGGTGGCCGCGCTGCACCTTCATCTTGTGGGCGGATTGCCAAGTGCGGGTGATGACTTCGCCGACCCGGCCCATCGCCTGCGAGTCGGAAGAGATCATCGCGAATGCACCCAGATCATGCAGGATGTCCTCGGCGGCAATGGTTTCGCGGCGGATGCGCGAATCGGCGAAAGCCACGTCTTCAGGAATCGCCGGATCGAGGTGGTGGCAAACCATCAGCATGTCGAGATGCTCGTCCACCGTGTTGACCGTGTAGGGCCGAGTGGGATTGGTGGAGGACGGCAGCACGTTCGGTTCGCCGCAGGCGCGAATGATGTCGGGGGCATGACCGCCGCCGGCGCCTTCGGTGTGATAGGTGTGAATCGCCCGACCCTTGAACGCGGCCAGGGTGTCCTCAACGAAGCCGGATTCATTGAGCGTGTCGGTATGGATGGCGACCTGCACATCGTAGCGCTCGGCCACCTCGAGACAGTTGTCAATCGCCGCCGGCGTGGTGCCCCAATCCTCGTGCAATTTCAGCCCCATCGCCCCGGCTTCAACCTGCTCTTCCAGCGCCGCCGGGCGGCTGGCGTTGCCCTTGCCGAGAAAGCCCAGATTGATCGGCAAGCCTTCGGCGGCTTGCAGCATTCGCCGCAAATTCCACGGGCCGGGCGTACACGTCGTCGCATTGGTCCCGGTGGCCGGGCCGGTGCCGCCGCCGATCATCGTGGTCACGCCCGACATCAGCGCTTCCTCAATCTGTTGCGGGCAGATGAAATGAATGTGGCTGTCGATACCACCGGCGGTGGCGATCAAGCCTTCACCGGCAATGGCCTCGGTGCCGGGGCCAATAATGATGGTCACGCCCGGCTGTACATCGGGATTGCCGGCCTTGCCGATCCCGACGATATGGCCGTCCTTGATCCCGATGTCGGCCTTGACGATGCCCCAGTGATCGACGATCAGCGCATTGGTGATCACAGTATCGACCGCGCCTTCGGCCTGTGAACGCTGCGACTGGCCCATGCCGTCGCGGATCACCTTGCCGCCGCCAAACTTCACTTCCTCGCCATAAATCGTGCAGTCGCGTTCGACCTCGATCCACAACTCGGTATCGCCCAGTCGCACCCGGTCGCCGGTGGTAGGGCCGTACATCTCCGCATAGGCGCGGCGATCCATCCGGCTCATGGCTTGGCCTCCAGCGATCCCATAATTTCAGCGCGAAAACCGTAGACTTCCCGCCCGCCTGCATAGGCGACTAATTCAACTTCACGTTCCTGGCCCGGCTCAAAGCGCACCGCAGTCCCGGCAGCGATGTCGAGCCGGTAGCCGTGCGCCCGCGCCCGGTCGAAGCGCAGGGCAGGATTGGTTTCAAAGAAGTGGTAATGCGAGCCGACCTGAATCGGGCGGTCGCCAGTGTTGGCCACCATGAGCGTAAGCGTTGGGCGTCCAACATTGAGTTCGATGTCACCCTCAGCAGTGAGCATTTCGCCGGGAATCATCAATAATCTCCTCAGGGAATCGGGTGGTGGACGGTGACCAGCTTGGTGCCGTCGGGAAAAGTCGCCTCGATTTGCACTTCCGGGATCAGTTCCGGGATGCCGTCCATCACTTCATCACGGGTCAGCAGAGTGCGACCGTAACCCATGAGGTCGGCGACGCTGCGGCCTTCCCGCGCCCCTTCCAGCAGGGCGCAGGAGAGATAGGCGACGGCTTCCGGGTAATTGAGTTTCAGGCCCTTGGCCTTGCGCCGTTCTGCCAGCAGGCCGGCGGTAAACAGCAGCAGCTTGTCTTTTTCGCGGGGCAATAATTCCATAAGAACCTTCTCGTAGGTGGTCAGGTATTCCAGAAGCGGGAGGGACAGGCCGGGCGATTTAATATCGCTGGTCTGAGTACCTCCCATGCCAGAGTAAAAAGTCGCCGCGCCCGCACCGCCGATGGACCGAGATAGCGACCAATCAATACACCATCCAACTGAGTGACGGTTGCCAATTCTCCCGCACCCGTTGCGGGTAAAAGCGCCATGAGTTCCTCCCATCCAGCGCGAATGATGTTCACCCCGTCCGGTGGCGAACCGGCGCAAAGCAAGGTGGCGCTGACCGGCTGGTTTTGCAAACCCCATCGCGCCGCAAGCACCGGATCGCCGCCGTTATAGCGGCTATGTTCGAGATAGAGCGGCTCACCGTCGCGCCAGAGTTCAAAATTCTGGCGGTATTCGCCCGTCGTGAAAATTTCACCCGCCGCCGGGCGACCCAGACAGAGAATTTCCCAGCCGATGAAACGGGCATCGCCCTGGAGTTCAACGCGGGTGATAGCGTGGATTTTGGCGCCCGCGTAAACGATATTCTCCTGCGGCAGCCATTCCAGCACCGCGCCGGCCGCGACGGTAAGGCGCTGAGTCTGGTAAGCCATCGGGCCGGCACTGCGGTAGAACTTGCCAGCGGCGGGAGTCGTGATCAGCGCGTGGCTGTTAGCGTCGAGCGCAGCATTGAACCGCAGTTCGTCGCCGCCGACCACGCCACCGGGGGGATGTAGAATAGCGACATGGCAAACGGCTTCACCTTCAGGATAAAACGGGCGCTGCACCTGTAAAGGGCCACGATGGAGGCATGACCCCAGGATGGTGCGCGAACCCTGCCGCTGGAAGCCGAGCGTCAGGCAAGCCTGCCAGCCTTTCGAGGGAGTGGGAACTGTGGCCCGTAGCGGCATCCGGTAGTCTTCCCCTGCGGAGTAGAATTTTTTTGCTAGGATAACAAGATAGCAAGCAGTGACTGAACTTGCCGAGGAGCCGCGCAAAGACCGTGATTCCCAATGACCCTGAATTTCGATCCAATCCCGAAGGGCTACTGTGCCTGCCCGCCGAACTCGATCATCTACCGGCATTTCTCAATCATGTTCGCCAAATTGCCGAGGTCGCTGGTATGGCTGCCGTGCAGGCATCCCGCCTGGAGCTGGCGATTGAAGAAGCGCTGGTCAATGTTTGCAACTATGCCTATATCGGTCAGACCCCGACGGGTGCGGTGCGCTGCCGGGTTGTCGTTCAGCCTGACGGCCTGCGGGTTGATATCGCGGATGAGGGGCCACCGTTCGATCCGCTGGCCCGGCCCGATCCTGATACAGCCCTCGACCTTGATCAACGCGAACCCGGCGGTCTCGGCATCCTGCTGATCAAAAGCCTGGTGAGCGAAGTCAGCTACCGCCGCGAAGATGGCCGGAACGTGCTGACTATCAGAATGGATAAAGCAGCGGCGGGGAAACCGGATGCTGCATCATGAGCATAGCTGAGAAGAAGGCAAACTTCGTTCGCCGCGCTCTCCATCCCCGGCTTGAAGGCCGAGGCTTTCCGCACGATTCGGGTAAAATGCTGAGTGTCCGCTCAGGTTATTGATCGCTGAGTTTATCAGTGATGGTCTGCGCCAACGACTGCGGTTCCCGGCATACGATGCGTGTATATTTTGCAAATCATCCCTCGCGAGAAACCACGATGACCCTGCCCGATCCTAATTCCACCGTCGCCCTGGCGCTGGCCGAAGATGTCGGCGGCGGCGATCTGACCGCCGCCCTGATTTCCGAACACGCCCAAGCGGAAGCCACCGTCATCAGCCGCGAGAACGCGGTGCTGTGCGGAATCGCCTGGTTCGACGCCGTTTTTCACCAACTCGATTCACGCATCAACACCCATTGGCAGGCGGCTGACGGCGACCGGATTGAACCCAACCAATTACTTTGCACTCTGCATGGCCCGGCCCGCGCCCTGCTGACCGGTGAACGCACCGCGCTGAATTTTCTACAAATGCTATCCAGCACTGCCACGCTGGCCCGTCGTTACGCTGACACGGTAGCCGGCACTGGAGCCACGATCCTGGATACCCGCAAGACTCTGCCCGGTTTGCGGCTGGCGCAGAAGTACGCAGTTCGCTGCGGCGGTTGCCAGAATCACCGTATCGGTTTGTTCGACGCGGTGCTGATCAAGGAAAACCACATCATGGCCGCCGGATCGATCAGCAACGCCATTGCTGCGGCCCGCCGCCTGTACCCGGGCGTCACCGTTGAAGTCGAGGTGGAAACGCTCGCTGAACTGGACGAAGCCATCGCCGCCCGGCCCGATATTGTCATGCTGGATAATTTCGACCTGGCAACCATGGTCGAGGCAGTGAACATCACTGATAAGCGGGTCAAGCTGGAGGCGTCCGGCAATGTTAATTTCGACACGGTTCGCAACATTGCTAAAACCGGGGTGGATTATATTTCCATTGGCGGCTTGACCAAGGACGTGCGCGCCGTGGATCTATCGATGCGCTTCAAAACTGTTTGAAAGACGGTTAGCTGCTCGGCGAAGCGATTGATTGGATCGATTTCTAATACTCCACCCTGGTGTAGATTTTCTCAGCCGCCTGGCGCGCATCGCGCAGCGTGTGAATGCCGTGAGCCGCCAGTAGCGGAATCATCCGCAGAAAAATTTCGCCCGTGACCAGGGCATCCCCTAACGCAGTATGTCGGGCGACGATAGTGACGCCCAGCCGCTCGGCAATGGCTTCCAGCGCATGAGATTCCTGGTGGGGATGCAGCACTTCCGACAGCAGCAAGGTATCCAGCACCGGTTGGGTAAAACGAATACCCGTCCGGGCTTCCTTCAGTTGCAGAAAGCGCAGATCAAACGCGGCGTTATGACCCACCAGCACAGTGTCAGCGCAATACTCATGGAACTGGGGCAACACCTCATCAATCACGGGTTGCCCGCGTAACATCTGGTTGGAAATACCGTGAATCGCCTCTGATACTGCCGCAATCGGTCGTTTCGGATCGACCAACTGCTCGTAGGTCTCGTACCGGAGCAAGCGACTATTCACGATGCGCACTGCGCCGATAGAAATGATCTCATCTCCCGCTGATGGATCGAGGCCGGTCGTCTCAGTATCCATCACGGTGTACGTCAAATCCGTGAGCGCAACATGATCAAACTCGGTGGCGGCAGCGGTCTGCTGAAACAAATCGAAGTCGTAAAACGCAGGACGGCTTTCACCGTAACGCATCGGGGTGTCGCGTGAGGGTCGCACCGGTTTAGCGACAGGCAAAAGGAAACGGAAGAAGGTGTGTTGTGATTCCTTCTCAGCGATGAATACAATCTCCGCCGCATGGCGTTCAGTAACATCATGCAGCGTCAGCGGGCTGTCTTCACCCCCGATGCGCATGGGATCCATCTCCCAATCATCCAGAGTTTGTTGCGACAAAATCGGTCCCGACCAGAGCAGATCAAGCTCCACGATGCGCCCGTGCCGGGCCAGATTGAAACGGATCTCCCGTATCTCATGCTCTTGTTTCAACCGGCCCGCCAGATAGGTAAGCGCTTGAACCAGCGTGTAACTGTCCGCCTTGATCCAGATCGACTCATCGAAATTTTCCGTTGCTGAGAGGGTAGTCAAGCCCAACCGGCTTTCGATGCGCCGCCGCGCCGCCGCGATGATGTCAGCGCCCAGCATTTCTTCCAGCGGCCAGCGGGTTTTCAGCGAATCGGCGTAGTCGGTGGTCGTCTGATCGAGCTTGCCACTGAGAGCGTGTACTTCTTCACTGATGACCTGAATAAACCGATCCCGCTGTTCGCAGTTGGGGTAGCTCATTAAGGTTTCTACAGCGGCCCGGATATTCGCCAGCGCGGCCCGACTCCCTTCGGTAAAGGATTGCAACAACATATCGCGCGTGCTATCCAGATCGAAGGTGTGAGTAATGTTCTCCAGCGTCATCACGAATCCGCTAACCGTCATTGCAGGATTGGCGGGTGGTGCTGCATTAGACAGTACCGGCGCCATTCGCACCCGGATGAGTTGCCCGGATGGAGTGGTAATCACAAACTGTGAATTTAATTCAGCATCGTTTTTTTTCAGCCGTGCTTGAATGCTTTCCAGTTCATGAGCCAGCACGCTGCGATCAATCAAGGTAAAGATGGAGCGACCGAGGCCGATCAGCACGATTGAACCCGCGCTTCGCCCATTGGCTGGATTGCCAAACACTTGCCGCGCCCGTTCGTTGTAAAGCAGGATGCGCCCATCAATGTTGCACACCAGCACGCCTTGGGAGAGTTCCGACATCAATGCCGCCAGCCGATTTTTCTCCGCTTCCACTGACGACTTCGCCTGGATAATTTTAGTTTCAAAATCAAGCGCCAGCGTTTCGCTGTATTCCGCCAGCGCATTCGTCGCCTGCGCCAGACTCCTGATTTCGGAAGGTCCGGCAGCCTCGATGCGATGACTGCGGTTTGCATTGAGGATGATGCGAATCCCTTCGGCGATTTTTAGCGATCCCTTGACATAGATTTGATGGGCAATGACAAAAGCGATGCCGAGGATCACCATGCGCAGCACCCCAAGCTCCAGGAGTAGCTCTACCCGCGAGGACAACATCGCGGAAAGGCGTTGCCGGTTTTCCGGCTCCAGGTCGTAGTACATCGCGTAGTTCGCCGCAAGTTCCAGACCCGCTACCAGTGTAAGAAAGCCGATCAGGGCAAGAAGGATTTTGAGCATTTCGTTCACGGGCAGACCGAGAGATAGGCAGAGTTTTTTACAGCATAGACAAAAGCAAGTAAGGCTTATACTTTTTTACTGTCCGATCCCGTAACCTCCGGACCCCGCGTTTTCACCACAAAAAAAGAGGAAGAACTATGTCAACCGCCATCTATGAGCGGATCCGCAACAATCCGAAATTCGATATTCTCGTCGCCAAGCGCAGCCGGTTCGCGTGGACGCTGACGGCAATTGTCCTGGGTATTTACTTTGCCTTCATCATGATCGTGGCATTTAACCCCAAGTTGCTGGCCACGCCTATCTTCGCAGGCGGCACGGCCTCCATCGCCTGGCCGATTGGCGCGGGGATGATCCTGCTGTTCTGGTTGATGACGGGGATTTATATTCGTCGCGCCAACAGCGAATTTGATGACATCAACGCAGAGATCGTGAAGGAGGCTGTCGAATGAATCGTGGAATACTGAAGTTTGCCGTCGCCGCGCTGGCGTTGGGCTGGATGGGGTTGGCCGTGGCCGCCCCGGATGTTGGTCAAGCTGAAAAACAGGGGCTTAACATCCATGCCATCGTGATGTTCTTCATCTTTGTGATGGCGACCCTGGGCATCACCTACTGGGCAGCCAAACGCACCAAGACCGCCAGCGACTACTACACGGCGGGCGGCGGCATCACCGGAACCCAGAATGGCTTGGCCATCGCCGGCGACTACATGTCGGCGGCCACTCTGCTTGGCCTCACCAGCATGACCTATTTCCAAGGTTTTGACGGCTATATCTACTGCATCTGTTTCTATGTCGGCTGGCCGTTCATCATGTTCATCATGGCCGAGCGCCTCCGTAACTTGGGCAAGTTCACCTTTGCTGATATCACGTCCTATCGTTTGGATCAGCGGCAGGTTCGCACTGTCGCGGCCATCGGCTCGCTGACTGTGGTGGTGTTCTACCTGATTGCGCAGATGGTAGGTGCGGGACAGCTTATCAAGCTGCTGTTCGGTCTGGATTACTGGATCGCGGTGGTCATCGTCGGGGTGCTGATGGTGGTCTACGTGACCTTCGGCGGCATGATCGCCACCACCTGGGTGCAGATCATCAAAGCCTGCCTGCTGCTCGGCGGCGGTACGCTGGTGATGCTGTTGGCATTTTCCCAGTTCGGCTTCAATTTTGAGACGCTGGCGATTAAAGCGGTCGAGAATTCCAAGAAAGGTATCGCGCTCATGGCGCCGGGCGCCTTCCTCTCTGATCCGGTGACCGCAATTTCCCTGTCGCTGGGCTTGATGTTCGGCACCGCCGGCTTGCCACATATTCTGATGCGCTTCTTCACCGTGCCTAACGCCAAGGAAGCGCGCAAGAGTGTGTTTGTCGCCACCCTTTGCGTTGGCTTCTTCTTCACCGTGGTGGCGATCATGGGCTTGGCGGCGGTCACTATCGTTGGCACCAACCCGCAATATTTCGAGGGCGGCGTTGTCGGCACCAAGCTGTTGGGCGGCAACAATATGCCCGCCATGCATCTGGCCCACGCGGTCGGCGGCAACATGATGTTGGGCTTCCTGTCGGCAGTGGCCTTCGCCACCATTCTCGCCGTCGTGTCGGGTCTGGCGTTGGCCGGCGCTTCGGCGATCTCGCACGACCTTTATGCCAATGTAATTCGCCGGGGTCAGGCAACCGAGGCTGAGGAAGTGCGCGTATCCAAGCGTTCTTCGCTGTTTCTCGGAGTGTTGGCCGTTCTGCTCGGCATCGCGTTCGAGAAGCAGAATGTGGCGTTCATGGTTGGTCTGGCCTTTGGCGTTGCTGCGTCGTGCAATTTCCCGGTGCTGATCCTTTCCATGTACTGGAAGGGGCTGACCACCCGTGGCGCAATCTGGGGCAGCATTGCCGGTTTGGTGTCAGCGGTGTTGATTGTCGTGCTGTCCAAAGCGGTCTGGGTCACCGTACTCGGCAACGAAAAAGCTCTCTTTCCGTATGAGCAACCGGCGCTGTTCTCCATGCCGCTGGCGTTCTTCATGGCGTGGCTGGGTTCAGTGACAGACAGCAGCGTCCGGGCGACCAAGGAGAAAGAGGCATTCGAGGATCAGTACGTGCGCGCTCAAACCGGCTTTGGTGCCGCTGGCGCCGCTGCCCATTAGACAAAGCTGAAACGATGGCGAAATCCGTCATCGCTAAAACGCGAAAGGGGAAGACCATCGGGTCTTCCCCTTTTTTAGTGATGACGGACTGCATTCAGACCAGTGGCTTCTCCGACACGATCAAGCCGTCTTCATCGGCGTAGAGAGAATGCCCCGGGATAAAATTCACTCCGGCGAAGCGCACCGGGATATCCCGCTCGCCCACGCCGCGTTTGACGCTCTTGAGGGGATGCACCCCCAATGCTTTAACGCCGATGCCGAGTTCGGCGATAGCGCTGGAATCGCGGATGCAGCCGTTAACCACGACTCCCGACCAATCGTTTTCTTCGGCCAACTCAGCGATTTGATCGCCCAGTAACGCACAGCGTTGCGAACCACCGCCGTCCACGACCAATACTCGACCATCACCGGGTTCTTCGAGTACGGCGCGAACCAGGGAATTATCTTCGAACACTTTCAGGGTGACAATGGAACCGCAGAACATCAATTCACCGCCGTAATCACCAAAAACCGGTTCGGCAATTTGCAGACGGTCGGAAAATTCATCGCATAAATCAGTCGTTTTGAAATCCATGGGGGCTACTCTCGCGGGTTGCAATAAGGGCGCGGAGAGTCTAGCACAACTGGGTGGGGGTCTCAGCGACCTATGATGTTTCACAGGCGCCTGGAATGAAACAGTCTCCTGCTTTGAGCTGCGAATTACTCGAAAGGAAGAAGAGAGAACTGTTCACAGCGTTGTAACAAGGAACCGAAGGAAAAATGAGGTTTCCTCCGGTTCATCATGTTGATTTAGCACCTGTTAAAGGAGAGGGGGATCAATGAATGATCCACAGGGCGTCGGATACCAGGCAAACCCCGCCAAAGCGCTTGAGTATCGGTCTAATCGCCTCCACGATTTGCGATACTTTTTCCGCCGGGCAGGCCGTCATCACATAAGTGTTTTTGAACACATCGGTGATTTCATCGCCAGGGCGAATGCCGCGATCTCCACTGCCAGTGACATCCCGGATCACGGTATAGCCAGAGACGCCTATATTTTCGAGAGTCTTGGCGACTTTCCCAAGTCCCGTGGAGTCCATAATGATTTCAATCCGCTTAACCGGTTGCATGGGATTCAGCTCCAGAAAACTTTGAGGACTGACAGGTATAAAGGCAAGCCGACGATGATATTGAATGGGAAAGTAATCGCCAGTGACATCGGTACATACAGGCTGGGATTAGCCTCCGGGATAGCCAGACGCACTGCGGCAGGCACGGCAATATAAGACGCGCTGGCGCACAGCACGACAAATAGCAGTGCATTACCTAGAGACATTCCCATTAAACCAGCCAAAATCATGCCTATCAAGGCATTGCCCAGAGGAATCAGAATGGCGAAGCCGACGAGAGAGGCGCCTGCTTTCCTTAAATCCTTAATACGCCGCGCTGCTACCAGTCCCATATCGAGCAGGAAAAAGGTCAAAATACCTCTAAACAGATCCTTGGTAAAAGGTTCCAATGCCTTCTCGCCAGGCCCACCTGCGCTTAACAGACCGATGACCAAACTACCAAGAATCATCAATACCGATCCATTAAAGACTGCATCCCGCAACAGTTCGGACCAGGAAAAATCACTCTGATGCTCAGAGCTGTCGCCAGATTTGCCGGCGTTGAATAGATTCGATAGCGAAGACCAGGTAAATTCAATCTGGTTTGGACTGGTGGTCGTAAAAAGGCGATACAACAGGACGCCAATGATAATCGCCGGCGACTCCATCAAAGCCATTGCTGCTACCATGTGTCCGCCAAAAGAAATTTCCAGCTTCTGTAGAAAGGCGGTAGCGGTAATAAAAGTAACTGCACTGACTGATCCATACGTAGCGGCAATAGCCGCCGAGTCATGCACGGTTAGCTTTAACCGGCGCGTCAAAATAAAAAAGCTGTAAAGTGGCACCACTGAAGCCATCACAACAGCCGCCAGCATGGCTGTTGCGACCTCCCAAGTCATACCGCTATGAGCCAGTTCGGTACCGCCTCTGTAGCCAATGGACATTAACAGGTACAGCGAAAAAAATTTCGCCAGTGGTTGCGGAATTTCCAGATCAGACCGCAAGAAAACTGCCAACATGCCCAGAAAAAAGAACAGGATTGGCGGGTTAAGAAAGTTGTTTATAATCAGACTTATATCCATAATTTCCCTGAGGCGTCATGGTTGTTGATTTCGATAGGCTTGGTGAAACAGGGGTAAAGCGAGATAAAAACGCTAAACCATGGGATTAGTAGATTTAATCGCAATTTTCTACTCGATCCATCCCTGCTTATTCCAAGAATAAAGATTCTATTTAGCTGATTTATTAACAGCATCCGCTGTGATGAATCGTTATACTTTCTCCGGCATGATTGAAGAATGATGCTCAGAAATCAACCATTTATCTCCGACCCGATGGTAGATAAATGTGTACCGCGCCCTCACTTCAGCAGGCTTGCCATCTTTGAACAGGCTGAATGTGTAAATACCAGAGTCAATAGCAACATCATCGAATACTCGGATATTGCGCTCGTTGATGGTGCCGCGAGGCTTGAGCTGAAGAAAGTTTTCAAAATAGGCTTTTCTTTCCGCTTGATTATGCCGCACTTTGTTGGAAACGGTGGGCAGAAGAATGGCGTCATCCGCGTAGTTCTTCAATACTTCGTCAGGATTGTCGGTTTGCAATGACGCATTCCAGCGATCAAACAGTTGGGCGATTTCCTGCTCCTGACTTTCCGGCATGGCCGACGAATGGTGTTCGACAATCAGCCATTTGTCACCAATTTTGCGATAGGCAAAGGTATAGCGTGCCCTGACCTCAACTGGAGCGCCATCCTTAACGATGCTGAAGGTATAGATGCCGGAATCAATCGCTACATCGCCACAGACATGAATATTGCGCTCATTGATGCGACCAACCGGTTTGAGCTGAAGAAAATGGACAAAGTAATCCTTTCTCTCTGCCTGATTATGTCGAACCTTATTGGAAACAGTGGGCAACAGAATCGCGTCATCTGCGTAATTCTTCAGGACCAGCCCTTTCAAGGTGTAAAAATACAACATTGAAAATCAATAAGTTGAATTTAACCTTGAACCCTCTTCTTAGCCAAACCCAATGTTAGGCTGAGTCGGGTAACAGAGAATCAGCCAGTTACGTCAACCATCAACTGAGCACCTTGAAAGGGCTGTTCTTCAGGACTTCATCGGGATTGCCGGTTTGCAACGATGCATTCCAGCGATCAAAGAGTTGTGCCACTTCCTGCTCAGTGATGCTTTTTGCTGGTTTGGCGACCAGCGTTAATGCTGGAACTGAAGCAGGTTGGACGCTGGGCGCTGGAGCAGCAGTCTGATAACCCTTGATACACCTATTATATCCTGAAGAATAATAATGGCATCGCAGGCCATAAAAAACCGGCGAATTCGCCGGCTTATGTTAAGGCCGCTTCTCTTGCTCCTACCCTTGAATCTTGGTCCCAATACCGGCGTCGGTGAATAATTCTACCAGTACCGCGTGTTCAATCCGGCCATCAATAATGTGCGCCGCCTTGACTCCACCGCGCACTGCATCCAGCGCGCAGGCGATTTTCGGCAACATTCCGCCGTGGATGGTGCCGTTGTCGATCAATGCCTGCACCTGCCGGGCGTCGAGGCCGGTGAGCAGAGCGCCCTGTTGGTCCAGTACGCCCGTCGTGTCGGTCAGCAGAATCAGCTTTTCGGCACGCAGCACTTCAGCGATTTTGCCGGCCACCAGATCGGCATTGATGTTGTAGGACTGCCCATCCGGGCCGACCCCAATGGGCGCGATCACCGGAATGAAATTGCCGCCGGTCAAGGTCTCGATGATGGATTTATCAATGCTGGCAACTTCGCCGACGTGGCCGATGTCGATGATTTCCGGCACCTTCAAATCCGGCCCCTGATGAGTAATGGTTAGCTTGCGGGCGTGAATCAGATCACCATCCTTGCCGGTCAAACCCACTGCGCAGCCGCCTTGACGATTGATATTATTTACAATTTCCTTATTGACCAGCCCGCCCAGCACCATCTCCACCACATCCATGGTCTCGCTGTCGGTGACCCGCATTCCATCCACGAAGCGGCTTTCCTTGCCAATCCGCTTGAGCAGTTGGCTGATTTGCGGCCCGCCGCCATGCACCACCACTGGATTGAAGCCGACCAGCTTCATCAGCACGATGTCACGGGCAAAGCTGCTTTTCAGGTGCTCATTTTCCATGGCGTTACCGCCGTACTTGACTACAAGGGTCTTGCCGGAGAAACGGCGGATGTAGGGCAGTGATTCAGTCAGAACGTGCGCCACTTGAGTAGCGGCCTGGGCGTCAAGAGCCATAGCGTCAGTCAACCTTGAGATGAGAAATGGGCAAAAAGAGTCAGAACGGCAAGATTAAATCCGGTTGCAAGGCCAGTAATTGTTGGCGGAATCGATCCTGAATATCGCTCATACCATCCGCATGATCGGCTTCAAAGCGCAGCGTCAGGCTGGGCGTGGTGTTGGAGGCGCGCACCAGGCCCCAGCCGTGGGGGAATTCCACCCGCAATCCGTCCAGGGCGATGATCTGGGCGTCCGCGCCGAATTCGGCATGCGCCGCCAACCGCTTCATAAAGATGAACGGCTCGCCTTCGGCCATCTCCACTCGCAATTCCGGCGTGGTCAGGCCGGTGGGATAGGCGGCAAAGAATTCGGCGCTGGATACACCGCAGCGCGTCAGCAGATTCAACAGTCGAGCGGCGGCATAAAAAGCGTCGTCAAAGCCGAACCAGTCATCGGCATGGACGAAGTGACCGGTGAGTTCGCCACCCAGCAATGCGCCGATTTCGCGCATTTTGGCCTTGATCAGCGAATGGCCGGTTTTCCACAGAACGGGATGCCCGCCACAGCGTTCGATCAATCGGGTCAGGTGTTGCGAGCATTTGATGTCGTACACCACCGCCGCACCGGGATGCCGGCTCAGCACTTCTTCAGCCAGCGGCATCAGAACGCGATCCGGCCAGATGATTTCGCCGGTGTTGCTGACGACGCCCAGCCGGTCAGCGTCACCATCGAAAGCCAGACCAATATCGGCGCGATGCTCCAGCACCGCCGCCTGTAAATCGGCCAGATTTTCCGGGATGCTGGGATCGGGATGATGGTTTGGAAAGCGTCCGTCCACTTCGCAATAGAGTTCGACGACTTCACAACCCAGCGCCCGCAGCAGGGTTGGCGCGGTTTTAGCGGCAATGGCGTTGCCGCAATCCACCACCACCTTGCAGGGTTTCGGCAGGCGCAGGGCGCTGGTCATCCGCTGGATGTAGTCGGCGCGAACCTGATCGGCGTACCGCTCACCGCCCTGACCGTGGCGCAGATCACCGGTTTCGATGCGGCGGCGCAGGTCGTGGATGACTTCGCCGTGCAGGGCGATCTTGTCGATGACAATTTTCAGCCCGTTGTATTGCGGCGGATTGTGGCTGCCGGTGACTATCACCCCGGCATGGCTGGAACCGAGGGTGTGGGTGGCGTAATACAGCAGGGGCGTGGAGACCGCGCCCAAGTCCAATACTTCCAGCCCGGCAGCGCGAATGCCCGCTTTGAGCGCATCGGCCAATACCGGACTGGACAGCCGCCCGTCACGACCCACGATCACCTGAGTCTCACCGCGCTCGGCAGCGAGACTGCCGACTGCCTGGCCGATGTCGCGCACCACTTCGGGGGTCAGGTCGCGGTCCACCACGCCACGGATGTCGTATTCACGGAAGATGGATTTTTTCATACCGGCGTCAGTGCCGCCCGGAATGGCCGAAACCGCCGGCTCCGCGCTCACTGGGGGTGAATTCGGGGACGATGCTGAACGTGGCTCGCACCACCGGCACGATCACCAGTTGGGCGATGCGCTCGCCGACCGCGAGAGTGAACGGCGTTTGTCCCCGGTTCCAGCACGACACCAGTAGTTCGCCCTGATAGTCGCTGTCGATGAGTCCGACCAGATTGCCCAGCACGATGCCGTGTTTGTGACCGAGACCAGAACGTGGCAGCACCATCGCCGCCAATTCGGGGTCGCTGAGGTGAATCGCCAATCCGGTGGAGATCAGATGGGTTTCGCCCGGCTGTACGGTCAGCGGTTCCGCCAGACAGGCGCGCAGATCCAGTCCCGCCGATCCGGCGGTGGCGTAGTCGGGCAGAGGCAGGTCACGACCCAGCCGAGGATCGAGGATTTTGAGTTCAATGGTTTGGGAGGTCACGATGCACTGGATTCTTGGGGTGGATTTTCTGTTTTCGATCCCGATTTTGCGATAACGACCGGATCAGGTGATATTGTCATTCAATTGTTAGGCTTAATCAAAACTCGCTAGGCGATGCCTTGCTAATCTGCGGGAGTGGAACCATGAAGCGCTGGAATCGGATTACTGTAAATGTAGCGATGATGAACGGCCAGCCGTGTGTGCGCGGTATGCGTCTGACCGTGCGACGGGTGCTGAAAGCGCTGACGGTCTATCCCGATTGGAATGATTTGCGGCGGGAATATCCTGAACTGGAACCGGAGGATATCCGGCAGTGCCTCGACTTCGCGGCGCAGAGCCTGGATGTCGAAATTTTTGAACTGGACGCCGCATGATCCGGGTTCTGCTCGATCAGGGGTTGCCGCGAGGGGCTGTTCCACGGTTGCGCGAAGCCGGATGGGATGCGGTTCATGTGGGTGAAATCGGCATGAGTCGCGCCAGCGATGGCGAGATTCTCGATTACGCGAGGTGTGCGGATCGAGTAGGAATCACGCTTGATGCTGATTTTCATACGCTGCTGGTTTTGGGATCTAAAACATCGCCATCAGTGGTGCGGATTCGGATTGAAGGTTTGCAAGCCGTAGCCATGGCGGAACTATTGCTACGGATCTGGCCCCGGATTGAATCGGCTGTCCGGGAAGGCGCGCTGGTTACTGTGACTGAGCGCCATGTCCGGATCAGACGGCTAACCGTGGATTCCCACAAGCCCTGAAAAATAACTACCGCTCTCCCCTGCACAGCCGATACCGTTCCGCGATCAGCGCGATCAACTGCTGCCCCAGCAGCGTCTTGTCGGCCAGCGGCAATCCTTTTTCTCCGCCTTCCCACAACACATGCAGTTCATTCTGTTCGCTCTCAAAGCCACTGCCGGCTACGCCTACCCGGTTAGCGGCAATCAGATCCAGATTTTTACGGCGGCGTTTGTCTTCGGCGTAGTGCAAAACATCGTGGGTTTCGGCGGCGAAACCGACTGTGAAGGGCCGGTGCGAGCGCAGCGCAGCGACCTCCGCCAGAATATCCGGGTTGCGCACCAGTTCCAATTGGAGCGTATCCTGGGTTTTCTTGATCTTCTGTTCCGCGAGGTGGGCAGCGCGGTAATCGGCGACGGCGGCGGTGGCGATGAAAATATCCGCTTGCCGCGCCCGTTTCATCACTACCTCGTGCATCTCGACCGCGCTTTCGACATTAACCCGCTCGATACCGACTGGAGTTTTCAAGCTCACTGGGCCACAGACCAGCACCACCTGCGCGCCCGCCGCTGCCGCCGCTTCGGCCACAGCGAAGCCCATCCGCCCGGTGCTGCGGTTGCTGATAAACCGCACCGGATCGAGCGCCTCACGAGTTGGACCGGCGGTGATCAGCACCGTCAACCCTTGCAGGTCATGGGATGTGAGCAGCCTGATCGGTGGATTTGTGGTCGCAGGTTCAGATTGCATTTCCGCCCTGCGGTCGTTCTCACCGAGTAGTTCAACGACGAGATTGCGCAGTTCCAACGCCTCCAGCATTCGCCCGGCGCCGATTTCGCCGCAGGCCTGCTCGCCGACGCCCGGCCCCCAGATTTTCACCCCGCGCCGTGCCAGCAGCCGGCAATTGTCCTGAGTTGCGGGATTTTGCCACATCAGCCGATTCATCGCCGGGGCGACGGCGATGGGTTGGTCGGTAGCCAGACAGAGGGCGCTGAGCAGATCATTGGCCATGCCGTGCGCCAAGCGGGCGATGAAATCGGCGGTGGCGGGAGCGATGAGAATCAAATCGGCCCAGCGCGCCAGTTCGATGTGGCCCATGCCGGCCTCGGCGTTGGCATCCAGCATTTCGGTGCGCACCGCCCGACCAGAAACCGCCTGAAAGGTCAGCGGGGCGACGAAGGTAGTCGCCGCCGGAGTCATAACGACTTGCACCTCGGCGCCGGCCTCACTCAAGCGGCGGGTCAGATCGGCGCTCTTGTAGGCGGCGATGCCACCGGTGACGCCCAGCAGGATGCGTTTCTTGGCCAGAGGTTGCAGCATGGTGTTGTCCGCGAGGGTAGGGGATTCGCGGCAAGGTTAACGCAGCTTGAGCGACTGCGAAAGCGGGAGGATAGGCAGGAAATGCGGCTGATAAAAAGGACGTCCGAACCGTGCATCGAGATGACACGGCCGGACGCCATTGTCCGCGACGGCGGCCCCCGTTAGCCGCCCGGATTCGCGCTGCTTCCGAACCGCTTGGGCTGGTGAGCACAAATCCTTGAGTTTCCGAAAAGCAATTCCGTTGCCATCTTATTCAATATATTGTTTTTATTTATATTAATACTTTTAAGTAGTGCGGGGGCGGGGGCGAGAGCCGGGTGATTCGCCTCATGCTGGTGCTTTGGATCAGCCGATTGCTTCACAACGGGGCGTATTGGGGATTATCGCGAAAAAGACCGGGGCACGCCGAAGTCGCTATGATGCTTCGCACTACATAAACCACTAAAGGAAAGCCCGATGTCCATTCGCGACTGGCCTGATGATGAGCGCCCACGAGAGAAATTGATTGAACGAGGAGCGTCCGCTCTATCCGATGCCGAACTGCTGGCGATCTTTCTGCGGGTCGGCGTGCGCGGGCGCAGCGCGGTAGACCTCGCCCGCGACATGCTCAAGCAGCACGGCAATCTGCGTACCTTGTTGGGACTGGATCAGGCGGCATTCTGTGCGACCCATGGGATGGGGATGGCCAAGTATGTGCAGTTGCAGGCGGTGCTGGAACTGGCGCGCCGCCATTTGGAAGAGACTTTGCAGCGCGGCGACGCCATTCAGAGTGCATCCGACACCCGCCGCTATCTGATGACCCGGATGCGTGACCACGCCCATGAAGTGTTTGCCTGCTTATTTTTGGATAACAAGCATCGGGTGATTCAGTACGAAGAACTGTTCCAGGGCACCATTGACAGTTCTTCAGTGCATCCGCGCCAAGTGGTGAAGCGGGCGCTCTACCACAATGCCGCCGCCGCCATCGTGGCGCACAATCACCCGTCCGGGATCGCCGAACCCAGCCGCGCCGACGAATTGATCACGGTACGGCTGAAGGACGCGCTGGCGCTGGTGGATGTTCGCCTGCTGGATCATATCGTGGTGGGCGACGGGCAAACGGTGTCGCTGGCCGAGCGCGGAGTGCTGTAGCGGTTGCAATGTGGACGCTGCGCTATTTACTGGTGTCACCCACCACCCGACTGGCGGCCAACAGCATCACCTTGGACAGTCGGGTACGCTGGTCAGCCGTGAGCTTGGTCTTATTCGCCAGCATCAACCCACGGGTGCAGATGGTATCCACCGTGGTATCAAACCCCCATTTTTTCTCAGCGACAGTCACGTTTTCGAAGGTGTAAACAGCGCTGCCGTCCGGCAATTTGTCGTTCAGATCCCAGTCCTTGACCGGCACCAGCCGGAAATCCTTGGGATTTTCCAGCACTACCTGCATTTCAGTAGATTTAGCCATCGGCCGCTGCACCACCATCACCGCCTGGATCTTGCTCGCCTTCCCGCTGCTCTTGATTTGCAGCAACGCCTCGGCACCATCCACGAAAGCCGGGGCCGTATTCTGGAATTTCGGCTCCAGCACGGTCATGTACTCCCAAGTCACCGCAACTCCACTGTTCGGCGATTGCACCGCGATCAGACGGCCTTTGCCCTGTTGCAAATCGCTGTCATCCCGAATGTCGCTGTCCTTGCCGGTCACGATGAACACGCACTCTTTACCGATTTCCCCCAAATTGATGAACTGGTCGGCGAAGCCAGGATGATCCTTGAGGTAGTATTTCAGGGCATCGGCCTGGGTCAAACCCACATTCACCGGACTCTTGGGATCATCGAGCCGGTTAAGATTTTCGAGCGAACCGGCGCTGGTCAACACCTGCGTGGGCTGATCCTGCTCAGCCAGTACGCTTTTCAGCCGTTCGCCGATGGTGTTGTAACCGCCGCCGCTCTTGCCGGTGCTGACGACAATGGGCGGATCGGCGGCCTGCGCCAGAGCGGTGGCAAGTACGAATGAATAAAGCCATGCCGATTTGAAGTTCATCTCAAGTCTCCCTGCTACCCAGTGGTTCAATAGAGTTTAGCCGCGCCGGGCGGTCGCGTCTTGAAGCGCTTGTAGGTCCATAAATATTGTGCGGGCAACGTGCGAACCGCCCTTTCTATGCCCCGGTTCATCGCTGCCACCGACGCTTCCAATGACACGGCGGCGGTCACTTCCGGCAACCGCCGCAGATGCAGCGCGAAGCCTCGGCCCAGCGGCAACCGTTCCGCCCAGGTCAGGAATACCGGGACTCCGGTTTTCAGCGCCAGCCGTGACACCAAGGTCATGGTACTGGCGGTGATGCCAAAAAATGGTGCGAATAAGCTGTTGCTATCCCCAGCACCGCCGGGTTCCTGATCGGGCAGAATGCCCAGCACTTCACCCTTGCGCAGCGCCATCAACAAAGCACGTACTCCGCTGGCGTCGGTGGCGACTACCGCGCCACCGAGTCGCCCACGCCCGTAGCGGCTGAGTGCATCAAGTTCCAGCCGACTGGGGCGGTAGAGAATGGTCAGCGGATAGCGGCTGGAATAATACAGACCGGCCATTTCCCAAGCGCCTAAGTGTGGCGTGATCAGGATCGCTCCCTGCTTCTGGCGCACGGCGGCGGTCAATGCTTCCTCGCCAGTGACCGCACCTTGAACCAGACCTAAAACCCGCTCGCCGCGCCACAGCCACAACGGCCCCAGTTCCAGCATCAGCTTGCCGGTTTCCCGCAAATTCCGGCGCAACAAGCGCTTGCGGTCGGCGGCGGGCAGTTCAGGAAACGCCAAGGCCAGGTTGCGGTCGGCGATTCGGCGCAAATCGTTGGGAAACCACCCCAGCAGCCCGCCGAGCATTGCGCCGATGACATGTGCCCAAGACAGTGGCAGCAGGGCGGTCAGACGTAACAGGCCGGTGAGCCAAGCCTGCCGGCTCATGGCAGCAGTGGATTGTCCGGATCCGCTTCTAATTCAAACTTCGGTTTGGGCGGGTTGCCGTCGTAAACCAGATTGCGCCGCATTTGCAAATAGGCGCTGCGCCGGAACGAGTAGGGATCAATCTGGGCATCGGCGAAGGCCCGCTCGACCCGCAACAGTCCAGCCCGCCGGTTGATGAGATCCAGCCCCCACAGACTCCAGGTAACCGCTTCAGAATCCGTCGCCCAGGTAATGGGATTGGCGTAGAAATTTCCGACCAGCCCAAAGGCATCGCGCACCGTACTCGATCCCAGCAACGGCAGTACCAAGTAATAACCCTCGCCGATTCCCCAATAACCCAGGGTCTGGCCGAAATCTTCATCGTGCTTGGGCAATTCCATCCGGCTGGCGACATCGAACAGGCCGGCTACGCCGAAGGTGGTATTAAACACAATCCGGCTGCTGTCCATCGCGGCTTGATGGAGTTTGAATTGCAGCAGATCGTTGATTAGAACTACTACATCGTTAATATTACTAAAAAAATTTCCAACACTGGCAATAACCGGATCAGGCAGGATCGCCTGATAGACTTGAGCAGCCGGCTTGAAAATCGCTTTGTCCACCGCATCGTTGAACGCAAACATGGCGCGGTTATAACTTTCCAAAGAGTCAGAGTCATCGTGCGCCGGTTCGCTCGTCGAGGCGCAACCGACCAACAAAGCGGCGACGGCAGTCGTCAAAAAACAGCGGCAGAACGTATTCATAAGGCTCAGACTGGAAAGGCAGTGGCGAAATTGCCTGGACAGATTCTACTCTAGAAATAGCTTCGAGGATTAGCCATGCCCATGACGGAGTGATGACCGCGCAATCCATCGCCCACCGTCGAATCCCGATGATCCGTTCCGGGGCGCGGCTATAATGCAAACACTCTGTTTTACCTTTCCCCATCTGGGAATGAGGATGATCCATGCACTTCTTCCATTCCAGTGATTTGTTGCAATGTCTGGAACAGCTCAACCGGGTTGGCATCGCGCTATCCAAAGAACGGGATACCCCGAAGTTACTGGAAACTATCCTGATTGCGGCCAAGAGCTTGCTGAACGCTGACGGCGGTACCTTGTACCGACTGAATGAGGCTACTCAGCAACTCCATTTTGAGGTCTTGCGCAACGACTCGCTCCAGCTTTACATGGGTGGCACTACCGGCACGGCGATCCCGTTTCCGCCAATCCCGCTGTACGATGAGACCGGCCAGCCCAAAACCGGCATGGTCGTGACCTATGCGGTGCTGCACGACACGACGGTGGTGATTGACGACGCTTACGCCGACCAGAATTTCGATTTTTCGGGAACCCGGCGGTTCGACCAAAAGACCGGCTATCGCTCCCGCTCCTTTCTGACCGTGCCGATGAAGAATCACGAAGACCAGATCATCGGCGTATTCCAGTTGATCAATGCCCTCGATCCTGAAAGCGGAAAAGTCCGAACCTTCTCGCCGGCTGACCGGCAACTGGCGGAATCGCTGGCTTCCCAAGCGGCTATCGCTTTAACCAACCATCACTTGATCAGCCAGCTCCAGATCTTGTTCGAGGCGCTGATTGAACTGATCAACACCGCTATTGATCACAAATCGCCCTACACCGGCGCCCACTGTCAGCGGGTACCGGTTTTGACCATGATGATCGCCGAGGCGGCCCGCCACTCCGAACGGGGCCGGCTGAAGGACTTTCATCCCACGCCTGATGATCTGTACGAACTGAAGATCGCGGGGCTGCTGCACGACTGCGGTAAGATCGCCACCCCAGTGCATGTAGTGGACAAGGCCACCAAGCTGGAAACCCTGTTCGACCGCATCCACCAGGTTGATACCCGCTTTGAAGTGCTCAAGCGCGATGCCGAGATTGACTGCCTCAAAGCCAAGTTGGCCGCTGTCGAACGTGGAGACAGCGCGGCGCTTCCCGAATTGGAACAGCGCTTTCACGACCGGCTGGCTGCATTGAACGAGGCTCGCGAGCATTTACGCCGTTGCAATACCGGCGGTGAATTCATGTCGCCTGAGGCGCAGGAGCGGGTCCGGCAGATCGCGGCTTACCACTGGATTGGCCCGGAGGGTCAGGAATGCGATTTTTTGTCCGAGGACGAGGTTGCCAATCTCTGTATTGCCAAGGGAACGCTGAATCCGAACGAGCGCACCGTGATCGAGGAGCATGTGGCGCTGACCATGCAGATGCTGAAGACGCTGCCTTGGCCCAAAAACCTGCGTGGTGTACCCGAGTACGCCGGCAGCCATCACGAAAAGCTGGACGGCGGCGGTTATCATCGCGGCCTGTGCGGGCCGGAGTTGACTACGCAAGCCCGGATTATTTGTCTGGCTGACGTGTTTGAAGCCCTGACCGCCCGCGACCGACCTTACAAGCCTGGCAAACCGCTCAGCGAAGTCCTCAATATTCTGGGTCGGATGGTGCGGGATCAGCAACTCGATCCTGATCTGTTCGATGTGTTCGTCCGCAATGGTATCTGGCTGGATTATGCCCGGCAGTACTTGCAGCCGGAGCAAATGGACGCGGTAGACCTTAACCGGATTCCCGGTTACACCCCGTAATCGCCCCGTCCAGCCAGCGGCCAACGGTCTCCACAGGATATCCGACATGCAAATTTACAAGAGCGGTCCCGCCTTGGGCGACATGACCGACAAGTTCCGGCAAATTCCGTTTCTGAAAGCGTTTGGCGACCGCTATCTCCACGAGATTTTGAACGCCAGCCGCATGATCATCTATGAACCCGACGAGCTGATTATTCCCGAAGGCGCGTTCGGAGACCGGTTATATGTGCTGATCAGCGGCAAGGTGCGCGTGGTCAAGCAAAAGAATCCAGTGGCCTCGCTGGATCAAGTCGGTGATTTATTCGGTGAACTCTCGGCGCTGGGCGATGAAACTCGTACCGCCTCGGTGTTCGCTACGGCAACCACCTGGTGTCTGGAATTCAACCCCGGCGCTCTACAAAAGCTGCCGGCAGTGGATCGGGATGCCTGTCACGCCTTGTTATACCGGTATATCGCCGAAGTTGTTGCCCAGCGCTTGAAGAAAACGACGGATGAATTGGTGTTGGCCGCGCGGGAACTGGAAGTCACCCGCCGCAAATTGGCCGAATTGCGGCGGGATTCCGGGCGGGAATCCTGGGATGACGAACTGGATCTGGCGATCAATCAACTGCGACGCACCAAGGAAAAACTGGCACTGCTGGGACGTGCGTCCGAGGCCATGCCCACGCAACCCGAGATTCGGCTGGAGTTACCTTGATGGTTATGCGCTATTTGCCTTCAGGATTTTCGCCAGTGGCGCTGTTGAGCGCTCTGCTGTGGTGGTCACCAGCATCGGCGACCAAGCCGGTTCCCGACGAGTTCGTTGCGCCGTTGCAGGCGACTGCTGCCACCTCGATGCACGCACCGCCAAAAGGTGCTGGCCGGGTGCGCACGGTCAAAGATGACAAGATGGGAATGCCGGTGCTGCAAGCTCGAACCGCCCAGGAGGCGATTGCGGCTGCGGTTGCTCAGCATGCGGCGGGTTGTCGGATGCTGCGTTTCAGCAGCGACGGCTTCGGCTGGATCGTCACTGGGGCAGCGAACTACGCCGCAACCGAGAATCCGGTGGCCGTCCGGCGTGGCCGACAGGAGGCTCGCTTCAAGGCGTTTGTGGATGCCCGAACCCGGTTGGCGGAGTGCTTGCGGGGGTTGCCGTCGGAAACCCGACAGCAGATCAGCGAGCGTCTGGCACAGGATGATGCGATTCGGCTGGCGTTGATTAATCTCGCCGCCAACGATGAGGAGCGGCGGGAACAGGCGCTGCGGATTCTGGCGCGTGGTTTCGTGGCTTACGCGGTGAATGACGATTCAGCGACGGTCCGCGTTCATCTGGTCACCACGCCCAGAACCGCTACCCGGCTGACGCGCCCCACCGCCAACGCCGTTGAGGCCATTTCGTTGCCGGAAGGGCTGAACCAAATGCTGGCCGAAGCCGGGGGCGGATTGATTCCACCGGTGGGTAACCGGTTGATAGTGGTCAATGCCACCGGCGAACTGGCCCTAGTCGGCTATGCCATTAATCTCATCGGCGTGCATCCAGACCCGGCCGCCCAAAGTAAGCTGCGCACCGATGCCGAGAAAATTGCCACCCGCCACGCAACCGAGGCGCTCACCGGTTTGGCTACGGATGATGCAGTGGCCTGGCAAAGCGGACTGGATGAGGCCAGTCGGGATGAAATCCGCACTGCCGCCAATGGCTACGAGGACGGCGAACCCAGTGTGCGCCGCTTCGGGCAAATCCGCGATTTGATGATGGCTTCAATCAAGGATGATCCGGGATTCCAAACTGTGCGCGAGGGTAGCCTGCCGTCGGCAACGATGGTCAAGCGTTTCGGCAGCGATGAGACGGTGGCGGTGGTGGTGGTCTACACCCCGCCGGTCAAGAAGCGCGAAGTGATTCCGCCGGCCCAGCAACAACCGACCGCGCCCGCCACCGCACCGGCGAGTACCGCCCGCGCTTTACCCGCGCCGCTACCGGATGCACCCGCCGCGCCGGCCTCAGATACCCCGGCGATCCAGTCAACACCGATGGACAAGCCTTAACGCTGGCAGCGCGGACAGTAATATGTCGCCCGCTGACCGATCCGGCAACGCTGGATCGGTTCACCGCAGGCAGTGCAGGGTAGCGAGTAGCGGTCATAAACCCGCAGGGACTGCTGAAAATATCCGGGTTCGCCGTCACCGCCGATAAAATCCCGTAGCGTGGTCCCGCCCTGCTGGATCGCCGCGCTGAGAATCTCCCGAATGGCCGCTGTCAGCCGGGCATATTCGGCCAGCGTCACTTGGCCCGCCGGTCGCAACGGACTGATCCTGGCCGCGAACAGCGATTCATTGGCGTAAATGTTGCCGACCCCCACCACGATATGGTTATCCATCACCAAAGTTTTGACCGCAGACCTTCGGCCTTGCGCCTGCTGATGAAGATAGGTGCTGGAAAAGGCAGCATCGAACGGCTCCGGTCCCAGGGTCTGCAACAACGGATGGCGTTCTGGCGGCTCCGAGGTCCACAGCAGCGCACCGAATCGACGGCTGTCATTAAAACGCAGGCAGTGGCTGTTAGCGAATACCAAATCCACATGATCGTGCTTTTGCAGCGGAGTATGGTCCGGCAGGATGCGTAGCCGGCCCGTCATCCCGAGATGGAGGATTGCGGTACCGGCATCGGTGTGCAGCAACAGGTACTTGGCCCGTCGTTCGACCCGCAGGATCATCTGTCCCGGCAATTGTACCGCCAATTCCTCCGGAACCGGCCAGCGCAGCCGGGGTTGCCGCACCACCACCTGGGTCACGATCCGACCGGTCAGATACGGCGCGATGCCACGGCGAACGGTTTCGACCTCAGGCAATTCAGGCATTATTTACGCCTCGTGGCGGTCAACGCCGAGGGGTCGATGGGCGCCGCCAGGAAGCTGGCGGTGGCGCTGGTCAACAGTAAATAGAACCGGTCGGGACAGAGATAGACGGTGGCGCCGACTCGCAGGTAGCGCTGGCCGTCGGTCGGAGCCGTTGCGCCAAACTGGATGTTCTGGTCATTCAAGTGCAACTGCAACCGGGAGGGATCGAGGCCCAAGGGCTTTAGATCCAGATCGGTCGTCGCGTACCGCAGCGGGCAACGCGCTTCCGCCAATTGCAGGATTGAATGGATTAAAACCGGGTTGGCCGGGCCATTATCCGGGGCAGTCATCCACCAGAGATGATCGCGCTGCTCGAACGCCAAGGTGTCCCGTCCCGTTCGCTCGACCGCGATGTGTTCGACGTGCGCTGGCGTCAGATCCAGGAGAGGCGCAGTCAACACCGGGTTCTCCCGGCCCGGCTCGAACAGCGCCAGAGCCGCCAGACCCATGACCAGCCCCAGCAATCCCAGATTCAGCCAAACACGCTGGGTGAGTGCGTTCACAGCTAACGTCGCCGCCGGTAAAACCAGATGAGCCAACCACTGGTTAGCAATCCTCCCGGTAACCCGATCAGAAACACCGCTGCAATCAGCGCCAAGGCGCCTTCTGACAGATTCAGATTCGAGTCGGGAGCGGCTTTGGGAGAAATAAGCATCGGCGCATCGTCCAAAGTCAGCCAATGGACGATGTTGAGTCCCAATTCCAGATTCGCGCCATTGCCTAGATAGGTGTTCGACAGAAAATCACCATCACCGATGATGACGATCCGCTGCTCGTTCACCGCCAGCGGATCACCGGTGGCGGGTTGTACAGGCCGGGGCCGGAACAGTGCCACGCCGACCGTCAGTGGTCCGGCTCGTTCGGCGCTGTCCGGATCGAACTGCTGCGTACCGTCGAGTGGGCCGGTTTCAGTCCAGCTCCGGGATTGGCTTTCCAGCAATACGGTGGCCTTCCAGCCGATGGGCGGTTGAACCTCTAACGCGACCGCTTGCGGCAGCAGCGCGGGCAAATGCAGTGATTCGGTAATAGGATGCGGGCCATAGTCGGCGATGGGAATGAAAGCAGGGCTTTTAATGCCCAGAACCGGCGTACTCGCATCCACCACCGTTCCAGACAGCAGGGTCACGCCCAGCGCTGCCGCCAACGGTTGCAAGCCGGAAGGATCACCCGGTTCCAGCAACCACCACAGCGCACCACCCTGTTTTACATACTCCAGTATGGCTTCGACCTCGCCCGGTGGCAGCGGCGTTTGTGGCCCGGCAATGACCACTGCGGCAGTCGCAACGGGAACCCGCATTTCTACCGCCAGATTGAGCGGACGCGGCTGGATGCCGATTTTCTCCAGTTCCCGGATGAATGTCCCCAGATCGTAATTAGCGACGCCGAGCGGCTTGCGTTCGCCGTGACCGTCGAGGAAACGCACGATAGGCGTCCGCTGGCGACTCAAGCGTTGCAGAGCCTGGGTCAACGCCGGTTCGCCAAGTTGCCGGAGCTTTTCACCGCGCCCGCGATACTCCACATACAATTCGCCATCCAAGGTGATACCGAGTTCGCGCACCCGATCAGGTAGCAGGTCGGGATTGACGAAGTTCAGCATCAGATCGGGTTTGTAGCGCTGATAGCGGCTGATCAGCCGGGTAATCGCGTCGCGCAGGGCTGGATTGTCGCGGGCGTAGGCAGTGACGCGGATCGGTCCGTCCAGATGGGCCAGCAGCCTTTGGCTGGCCGGCGACAGGGTATTGCGACCGTTCGCGGTCCAGTCGGCCTGAATCGGGTAGCGGGTACTCAGCCAGGCCAGCAGGCCCATCACCACGGCGAACAGGAGCGAGAAAACCAGGCTTTGCCAGCCCAGCCGACGGCGCACCGAGCGATCAAGCCACATCGATCAGCCCCGCAAGCGAGCATAGTCCAGCCGGCGGATCGTCAGACCCAGGAACGCCGCACTGAACAGCAGGTAGTAAGCCAAATCCTGGCTCCTGAACAGACCGAGCAGCAGGGCATCTCCATGGCGCGGCAGCGACAAGTAAGCAAACAGTGGGCTAATTGCTCCCTGACTGACGCCGACCGCATCCACAATCCAGAACGCCAGCAACAGCCCAAAAGTTGCAGCCGCAGCGACTGCTGGTTGTGTGGTGAGGGCGGACAGATACAGACCGGCGGCGGCGAAACTGGCAGCAAGCAGACTCAGGTCCAGCACTCCAGCCGCCAGCTTGCCAAAATCGAGCGCCGCACCAGCCGCCAGCGTCAGCGGCATCAACGCGACCAATGCGACCAGCGTCAGCAGAAACAGCAGTACACCCAGATATTTGCCGAATACAATAGTGGAAATTCCTACCGGCGCTGAGAGTAGCAGGTCGAGAGTACCGGTCCGGCGCTCCTCGCTGAACAGGCGCATGGTCAGCAGTGGGGTCACCAGCAGCAAACCCCAAGCGGCCACCCGAAACAGCGGCGCTGCAACTCGATCAGTCACGCCCGGCGCATTTTCCAAACCGGCCAATCGCCCCTGTAAACCCTGGAAGTCACCCACCAGGATAATGAAAATCCACGCCAGCAACCCCTGCATCACCGCCAGCAAGGTCCAGGCCAGCGGTGATAAAAATAAACCGCGCAACTCACGGGCTGCGATGGTGAAGATCAAGCGACGGCCTCCTGTCCCAGCATCAGTTCGATGCAAATCTGTTCCAGCCCCGCAGCTTCCGGGGTCATTTCCCACAAATCCCAGCCACCCGCCTGAGCGTGCTTGATCAGCGCCTGGTGGGGCGCAGCGCCAACAGCATGATGAAGCCGGAACTGGCCGCCGCCGAGATCCTCGACTCGCATCACTGCGGGCAGTCTTGCCAGTTCTGTAGCCGGTGGTGGCGCGTTCAGTCCGATACGCAAGCGGCTGGATTGATGTTGCTGCTGGTGCAAGTCGGCCAGTGCGCCGTTGTAAACCAGTCGCCCACTTTGCATGATTTGGACCTGGTTACAGGTGGTCTGCACTTCCGCCAGCAGATGAGTGGATAAAATCACGCCACGATCCTGCCCCAGTTCGCGAATAAGATCGCGAATTTCCCGCCCCTGAATCGGGTCCAGACCCACCGTCGGTTCATCCAGAATCAGCACCGGTGGATCATGCAGCATGGCCTGGGCAATACCGACCCGTTGCCGGTAGCCCTTGGACAGGTTGCCGATCAGACGTCGGCTAACCTCCATCAGCCCACAGCGCTCCTTGCCTCGGGTCATCGCCTGACGGCTGGCTGCACGGTCGAGTCGGTGCAGGCGGGCGCTGTAGTGGAGTTGTTCATCCACCGTCAGTTCGCGATAGAGCGGCGGTTGCTCGGGCAGATAGCCAATAGCCTGTTTGGCCCGCTGTGGCTGATCCAGCAGGTCGGCGCCATTGATAATAATCCGCCCGGCGTCCGGTGCCAGAACGCCAGCCAACATTCGCAGGGTGGTGGATTTGCCTGCACCGTTGGGGCCGAGAAAGCCTAAGACCTGGCCGCGACTGAGCGTGAAGCTAACCGCATCAACCCCTCGATTCTCACCATAGCGGTGGCTCAATTCTTCCACCCGCAACACTATCTCGCCGGTCATGGCATTTTCGCCAAGCATTGAATTTTAGGGAACGGTATCATGGCGGCAGCGGTCAACCTAGACCCTCTATCCCATTCACTATTGAAATCATCATGGAAAAATCCCCTGATCAATCACTGCTCCCCGAGCATGAACCGGCGGAAGGACTCAATATCAACGAAAGCGAGGAGCCTCTGGTTCACTGGTTGCACATCGTCATTCGCTTCTGTGTGCGGATCTTGGCGGTGCTGATGACGCTGGTGATCATGTGGAGTGTTGCCGATGTGGCTTGGGTTATCTACCAGCGAGCCATAGCATCGCCTACCGTGGGATTGCTGAATGTTGATGATATTCTGGTTTCGTTCGGTGCGTTCATGGCGACGCTGATCGCCATCGAAATTTTCATGAACATCGTCCTGTATCTGCGCGACGACGTTTTGCATGTCAAGCTGGTGCTTGCTACAGCATTGATGGCTATCGCCCGCAAGGTAATTGTAATGGATTATAAGACGCTGGACCCCACTTATATCTGGGCGACGGCAGCAGTTATCTTCGCGCTCAGTATTGGCTATTGGTTGGTAGCGAAGAAATCTTAATCAATCTCAATCAGTTGTTTTGTCAATGAATTGGTTCTTCGAGGATTCTTGTGGATACCCTGCTGCCCGTCAAGTCGAAAATCTGAGAATAAAAACTCAGCCAAGGATTAAGAAATGCAGAACTAGAAAGCAATTGTAATTTCTCCGAAATAGCTTCCGGTAGCGTCTAAAATTGCTGGATGCCGAAGTGGGACGGATGAAAGAACGGGTTCTCGCTGGAGAAAAATCATCGTGCTGATTCACCCCGATACCGCTGCGGTTCTCGCTTACCTGCGCGAGTTGCAGGACCGGCTGACTGATGCGCTGGAAGCCGTCGATAGCGTCGCCCGGTTCCGGGAAGATGGCTGGGATCGCGGCGGCGAGCGTGGTTTGCATGGCGAGGGTCGCAGCCGGATTCTGCGCGACGGTGCGGTGTTCGAGCAGGCCGGGATCAATTTTTCCCACGTCAGCGGCGAGCGGTTGCCACCCTCCGCTACCGCGCAACGACCAGAACTGACGGGCTGCGGCTTTGAGGCCATGGGGGTATCGCTGGTAGTTCATCCCCACAACCCTTACGCGCCAACCTCACATGCCAATGTTCGCTTCTTCAGTGCGACGAAGGGCAGCGCCGAACGGGTCTGGTGGTTTGGCGGCGGCTTCGACCTGACGCCTTATTACGGTTTCGAGGAGGATTGTATCCATTGGCACTGCACCGCACGGGCGGCTTGTGAGCCGTTCGGGCCGGAAGTCCATCCACGTTTCAAACAGGATTGTGACAAGTACTTTTTTCTCAAGCATCGCCATGAACCGCGCGGCATCGGCGGGCTGTTTTTCGATGATCTCAACGCGGGAGGTTTTGATCGCTGCTTCGCCTTGATACGTAGCGTTGGCGACCATTTTTGGCCGGCTTATCAGCCCATCATCGAGCGACGTTCCCATTGCCTTTATGGCGAGCGCGAGCGGGAATTTCAGCTTTACCGGCGCGGGCGCTACGTCGAATTCAATCTGGTTTACGACCGGGGCACGCTGTTTGGCCTGCAATCCGGCGGACGCACCGAATCGATCCTGATGTCGCTGCCGCCCCGGGTGCGCTGGGAATACGATTGGCAACCCGAACCCGGCAGCCCGGAGGCGCGGCTGTATGACGTTTTTTTGAAGCCACGTGACTGGTTGACCGCAGACTCAGAGACTCTGAAATAAAGCGGCTATTCCCGTCAGCCCCGAACCCCTTCGCTCAAACCGGCAGCACCCGCGCAAACACGACCTTGAGATAATCCGTTTCGGGAATCGCCGGATGCACCGGATGATCCGGCCCCTGCCGACCCTGTTCCAGCACCGTCAGAGTGCGATCCAGATGCCGCGATCCTTGCAACAGGGTTTCCACCAGCGTCTCACGCGGGAGCAGTTGCGAGCAGGAGCAGGATACCAGCAACCCGTCGCGTTCCAGAACCTGCATCGCCATTTCGTTGATCCGCCGGTAAGCCAATGCGCCCTCCTTGAAATCCTTGCGCCGCTTGACGAACGCCGGTGGATCCACGATCACCACGTCGAAATGTTCACGGGCTTCACGCAACGCCTTCAGCACCTCGAAGGCATCGCCTTGACGGGTCTGCACCTGATCAGCGACCCCATTCAGCGCCGCGTTGGTCGCGGCCTGCGCCAGCGCCGCAGCGGAGGAATCCACGCACAGTACCTCACTGGCGCCATGCGCCGCTGCCCGAATTCCCCAGGCGCCGCTGTAGCTGAATACATCCAGTACCCGCCGATCCCGGACATAGCGATCCAGCCGGGCGCGATTATCGTGCTGATCGTAGAACCAGCCGGTTTTCTGCCCGGTGCGCGGCGCGATTTGAAAACGCAGGCCGTCTTCTTCGATCGCCACCGTTTCGGGAACCGTACCGGACGCCTCGGCGACATATCGTTCCAGACCTTCCAGTTCCCGCATCGCGCCGTCATTGCGCCAGAGTACCGCCGCCGGTTTTAGCACTTTTTGCAGGGCGGCCAGGATGTCGTCCTTGACTCGATCCATGCCGGCGGTGGTGATCTGCGCCACGCACAGATCGCCGTAGCGGTCCACCACCAGCCCCGGCAATCCATCGCCTTCCCCGTACACCAGCCGGTAGAACGGCTTTGGATACAGCCGCTGGCGCAGACTCAGCGCCACGTTCAGGCGATGCACCAGCAGCGAAAAATTGAGCGGATGGGCGGGATCGCGGCTGACCAGCCGGGCGCAGAGCAGGACGTTGGGATTGATGTAGCCAGTGCCCAGCGCCTTGCCGTTGCTGGCCTGAATTTCCACCGGCTGACCCGGTTGGAAATCGCGCAATGGCGTGGCGGTCACATCAATTTCGTTGCTGTAGACCCAGAGATGACCAGCGCGCAGGCGGCGGTCTTCATCCTTGCGCAGGCGCAGCGGGGCAAAATCGGCGGGGGAAACGGGAGCAGTGGACATGGGATAATCGTTTTCAGGAATGCAAATCATGGAATCGGCAGACAGCGGGGGAGATGGGAAGTTTTCCCGCCTATCGAACTGTCAGAATAGAATCGGTAGCTTACTCCAAACCGCGAGCCTTCCGCCCCATGCCCAAAATGCGCACCAGTTTTCAAGGTCTGGTTCGGTTGCTGGCGAACAGCCTGTATCCCGAACCTGATGTGTTTATCCGTGAACTGCTGCAAAACGCTCACGACAGTATCCAGTTACGTCAGATTGAACGGTCGGAACCGGCTGGCGAGATTCACATTGCCGTTGATGAGCGCAATCGCGCCCTGATTTTCACCGACAATGGCGTCGGCATGGATCGGCGGGACATTGAAGACTTCCTCAGCGTGATCGGCAGCACCGGCACCGGCAGCCGCGCTCGCGAACTGGCGGCGCGGGCGGTG
>NZ_CBTK010000299.1 GCF_000531125.1 Candidatus Contendobacter odensis Run_B_J11
ACAAACACCTTCTATAATACATTGATTAAATTGAGCTTTTCAAGAGACCGGGAACTGCTGGCTTTTTGCACCACGCGGCTCGGCCCATCTTCAAAGCGGACCGTGATTTTATAGCCCTGGGTCAATACCCTGTTGCGGGCGTATCGATGCAAATCGAGGAGGGCCATCATTTCTAGGTTTTCTTCAAGCGGATGGCTAATGGGCGGCGCCAGAGTCGTCGTATACGCTTTCGTGACGACTCTGGATGAGGGCTCCGCTGATGAGGTCGGTGCGACGCTATTGCTACCACTGGGGACCGTCTTCCATGCGAGGATGGCCGGGATACTGGCGGCGCTGGACAAAATAATTGCGCTACCCGCGACCCACATCAGCCGGTACGAGGATGGGTTAAATAGCGTTTGCATGTTGGTGGCCTTTTGGGTGTGCTACCTCGATGGAATAGAGGGTTCGTGAGGCGGTGTCCCCGCACCAAGCAGCGCTGTATATAAAGTTTGCCTCCAACTAACCAGCTTAATCAAATTCAGCGTGGTCTCGAAGAAAGGATGCTCCGATTCCAGCGAACGATCCGCGCCCCGCGACTGGAGGGTTGGGCGCGGAGTGAGTTCTCCGATGAGAAATTCCATGCCGCCTGTCCAGATCAACCCCGCAGGATCCGTTATCCGCTGGTGGAGGGTCCGGCCCAGCGCCGCGCCACGAACCCGGACGAACCGCCGCCGGTTCTGGCGTTGGCGCTCGGCCTCACTGATTTGAACAGCCAGAGAAGAAGCGCTTGGGCTGGGGTTTTGAAGGTCGATGGACATCAGGACGTCTCCGCATTCGAGGATTTCGACGCCCACGGTCGCAGACTGCCGGTATTGGCGGGGAATCGAAGATGATGGCTCCGGCGGCGGATCACGCCACAGAGCATGAGCGCGACCAGCAAATTGACGACGACCGCCAGCAGCAGGGCGCTGTCACTCGCGCTATGACGCCACGACTGGTCAGCGCGAGTGCGGCGGCGCCCACCAGCCCTAGTGCGCTGTCAGTCAGATTTTGAGGGTTGACAGCTACTGAAAACTTTATTGACTTTCATGGGCTTTCATTTAAGAATCTTGGCCGTTCTCAGGAACCTACCGCCAGTTGGGCGGAAAGTAACGCTTGCAGAGAGGGCGTGAGACCTGGGGGAACATGCGGTCGCCTCATCAGCGTAAAGTTCCCCACCCGTGGGGAATTTGAGTGGCGAAAACCAAGCCGTACCCTTGGGCAACCTCGTTGAAGCAAGAAGTGAGCTATGGAATAAAAGACCATGGTTTACGCAACGGGATCAGCTCCTCAAAAAGCAGGAAGTTGAGGGGAGCTATCCATCAGAGCAGCGACGACAGAACACTAGCTTCCGACAACAGCAAACCGCGTCGCACAAGGCTGACGTATGCCCGGCGCTGACGAGCCGGATCAACCGGTTCAAGGACGGACGGCGATACAGCGGTGCAGACCTTCAGCCAAGGCACCAGCAATGCGCCCTTGTGTAGCCGGTTGTTGCAGCCTCAGTTCATCAGCCCGGTTCACGATGATCCCGGCTTCAAATAGAACCGCCGGTGGGGTGGCAGCGCGCAATACCACCAGATCGTCAAATTCATGCGCCCCGTTTTCCCGGTCGGCGAAGGGGCGATTTTCGCCGGGAATCGTTTCAGCATGGTGAGTTGAGGGTGTAAAGCCGGCAGCGCGCAGGGCTGCGCCCAAAGCGGAGGCGCAGACAAGACTCTGCGCAAAACGTGGATTCCGCCGCGACACGAACAGCGAAAATCCTGAAAAGCGGTCCGAGTAGCGGCGGGTTTTTCCATCCACTGTCCATGACTCCAGGTACTGAGGCTGAACGGAATCATGGTGAATGGACAGAAGAAAATCTGCGCTGTCCGCCAAGCGGGGACGGCTGTACAGATCATCCAGCGTACCGTCGAGACCGTTGATTTTGACCCTGAAGCCCCGTTCTCTCAGCGTCTTGGCGATGACTTCCGTCAAAGCACGATTGAACGCAAATTCCTGCATTCCCCTGGCGCTGATCGCGCCCGGCTTCTGCCAGGAATGGCCTACATCAAGCGCGATCATTGGCGTATCGGCCCAGGCCGGGGTCATCGCTGACAGTGCCAGCAACAGACCCCACTGCGCCAGGAAATACGATGTCAGCGAGGGTTTCATCAGGATTTCCGCGAGAAGCTCCGGCCTTCGTGCCAGTGAGAGCGAATATGTGCAAGAAAAAAGTCGCATTCTGTAGGCACTATTGACCGTGCATTTTGCAGCATAGCCCGGTTGCACCCTGTTCAGAAGACAATTAACGACTACTATAATGGCAATCCAAACACACCGTTTCAGCGGTTGTGCTTCGTAACGAGACAATCTTTTCACCGGGATAGCGCGATCCATGCCGGAAGCATCCGTCTCCCCCCAACCCTTTGACAGCACCGATCTGCTGGCCCTGCCGGCCCTGCCCGCCGTGGTCGGCGAACTGCTGGCGGCTTTCGATGACGAGAACGTGGATGTCCAGACTCTGGCCCACATTATCGGCCGCGACGCTATTATCAGCGCACGGATGTTGACTGTAGCGAATTCAGCGGCCTACCACAGTCGGGCGCCACGAGTATCCAGTCTGGAGCGCACCCTTACGGTGCTGGGTCTGGAAACGGCCAAGACCATCGCGTTAACCACCGCCATTCATCAGACTTTCTCCAAGCTGCGCGGCATCCCAGCGGCTGACATGGATCGCTTCTGGCGTCATGCTCTGGGCTGCGCCCATCTCGCCCAGCGACTCGCCCAAACCACCGCCTATCCTGCACCGGATGAAGCCTACCTGTGCGGGCTGTTGCACGATCTGGGCAAGCTGGTCATCGGAGTACGACATCCCACCGCTTTGCAGGAGGTGCGGGTTCGCACCCGCTCACGCGACGACATCCCCACGCTGGAACGACAGCTATTCGGTGCGGATCATTGCGAGTTGGGCGCAACTTTGGTGGAGAGTTGGCGGCTGCGTTCGTTTCTGGCCGACGCCATCCGTTTTCACCATCAAGCCGCCGAAGAGTTGCGCGGTGCCCATCCGCTACTGCGCCTGCTTCATGTCGCCAATACCCTGAGCCAGGACGGCGAACTGGACGATGCCGCCTGCATTGGTGCCGATAGCCTGTTCGGCCTGACGCCCGCGCTGCTGCGACAACTCCGTGCCGAGTCGGCGCGCGAGATGGTGTTGCTGGCTACGAGTCTCGGCATCGCCAAGTCGGTAATGGTAGTCAGCGACGAACTGGCTACACCACTCTCGCCTACTCGAACCCGTCTGGATCGGAGCGTCCAGGAATTGACATTAGTGAACGGGGTGCAGGCCGAGATGGGTCAGGCCGATGACGAGACGGCGCTACTGGAATCAGTCGCCCGCTGCGCGACGATTTTGTTCGATCTGGGCGAGGTGCATTTCTTTCTGCCCGAGCCTCAGACCGGAATGCTGCACAGCCACGATCCCGGCGTACTGCGCGAGTTCGTAATTGATCCGGCGGGAGCCGAGAATGTCGTCACCCGTGCGTTGCGCGATCAGCGCATCAGCCATTCCCTGGCCGAAGAGAGTACCGGCGCAGGCATCGTGGATCGCCAACTGGCCCGGCTTTGGGGAACCGATGGGGTGTTGTGCCTGCCGCTGCATACCGCCACCGAGTTTCTGGGAGGGCTGGTGGCTGGCGTATCGCAGGCGCAACTGCCGCGCCTGCTCGCTCAGAACCGATTGCTCCACCTGTTTGCCGCCGAAGTCGCCGGTCATCTCGACACGCTGCGCCAGCGCGAACGACGCCGGAACCGGGCGCATGAAGATCGTCGCCTGCTGGAACAACAGCGCTTGCGTGCGGTGTTGCACGAGGCGGCGAATCCACTGACGATTCTGCGTAATTACCTGCACCTGCTTACCGTCAAGTTGGGAGAACCCTCAGTCCAGGATGACCTGCGGGTGCTGCGAGAGGAAACAGAACGGGTCGGCCGGATCCTGCTGCGCCTCTCCGACCAAGGCGGCGACCGTGAGGCCACCGGCCCGGTGGATCTGAACGCTACCGTTCGCGATCTGGCTCGAGTACTGGACGATGCCCTGTGCCGACCGCGTGGGATTCGGCTGGTTCTGGAACTGGCGGACGGGATTCCGCCACTCGCTAAAGGCGGTGACGCTATCCGCCAGATCGTACTTAACCTGGTGCGCAATGCCGCCGAAGCCTTGGGACAAAGCAGCAGCGGGGCGATCACGCTTGCCACCCGCGACAATATCAACTGGCACGGGCGCTCGTATGTCGAACTGGTGGTTGCCGACAATGGGCCGGGACTGCCTGACGAGCAGCGCGCCCGCCTGTTTCAACCGACGACCAGCGCCAAGGGCGGTGAACATGCCGGCCTGGGTCTGGCGATTGTCAGGAACCTGACCGAGGAACTCGATGGCTCGGTGAGTTGCCGTTCCAACTCCGGGGGTGGCCTGATTTTTCAGGTACTGCTGCCACGGCCCGGATCGGGTTGAAATATTGGATAAGGGCTTTCGCGCTCACCCCGGCTGTAACGAGATAACAATTGTTGCGCAGCCGTTATAAAAATTTCGAGCGTTAAGTCCTTCTTGCTGAATCAAGCATTTCCATAGTGGCTGATCCGATACCTTTGCCAGCCCAATTTAGGCTGGTGGGAACTAACCAGGGGGTTTCACCGTGAAAGACCAGATCAACGAATGCAGCGGTGAAGTAGAAGAACCCGCACCTCCATTCTCGGTGCTGGTGGTAGATGACGAACCCTATATCCGAGCTGGTCTGGAACAACTCCTCACCGCTCAAGGGTACCTGGTTGCCATAGCCGGCGGCGGTAGCGAGGCCATAAAACAACTGACCGAACACCGCTATGACCTGTTGGTGCTGGATTTGGGGATGCCGGGGGTAGGGGGAGCGGCCGTGCTGGATTTCGTCGCCGAGCGCTGCCTGGATCTGGCCGCGATCATCATCAGCGGCACCACCTCGGTGACGGAAGCCACCACCGCCCTGGGCAAGGGTGCGGTGGATTACCTGCGCAAGCCCTTTGGCCCCGAGGAATTGCTGGACTGCGTGACCAAGGCCCGTCGCAGCTTGCAGCAAAAGCGATCCCGGCGGCTGATGTGTAACCATCTGGAAGCCTCCGAGCGTCTGCATCGGTTCATTGTTAATTATTCCCCCGATCTTATTTTTGTCCTGGACGCTGCCGGCCATTTCACCTACCTCAATCAGCGAGTTCCGGGGCTGCTTGGCTTCGAGATTGACGCCCTCACCGGGCAACCGCTCACCGCACTGGTAGACGCAGTGGATCAGGAAAAAGCCACGCACCTGTTGCGCCATCTCGCCGAAACAGGATCAGAAAAACCCCAGTTTGTAGAACTGCGCCTGCTGCGCAATGCCGCCAGTCCGTATCGGGAGCCAGATTCCCCGCTCATTGTGGAAGTGACCGCCCTCGCCATTCGGGATGAGGGCGATCCGTCACGCTTCATCGGTAGTTACATTGCGGCGCGGGATGTCAGCGCACGTTGGCAGGCCGAGGAAGCCCTGCGGCGCGCCAGCATGCGGTTGGAGCATGTGGTCAGTGCCAGCCCTGCGGTCATTTACTCGTGCGATCCTGGCCCGGGTATGCCGGTGACGTTTATCAGTTCAAACGTGTATGAGTTGCTGGGCTACCGTGCGGATGAACTATTGGCGGATGAATACCTGCTGGATCGTTTGATCCATCCGGAGGATCGGTCGCACCGTGAACACGATCTGGATTGCATGGCAGCAAGCCATCAAATGAACCGGGCGTATCGGCTCCGTCACCGCTATGGGGGGTGGCGCTGGATCCGCGATACGGTGCGCCTGGTTTGCGATGCGGGGGGGCAGCCGGTGGAACTGGTCGGATCGTGGCTGGACAATACCGAGGCGCAATTGCTGGCCGAACAACTGACCCATCAGGCCAGCCACGATGCGCTCACCGGTCTGGCTAACCGGCGTGCGTTTGAGCAGCGCTTACAGCGCGCCTTGGAGAGCGTCCGCGATCAGTCCGCCGAACATGCGCTGTTCTATCTGGATCTGGACCAGTTCAAGGTGATTAACGACACCTGCGGGCATCTGGCGGGTGATGACCTGCTGCGCCAGCTCGCCCGGGTACTCCAGATTCGGGTGCGTAAGCAGGATATTCTGGCGCGACTGGGTGGAGACGAGTTCGGGGTGCTGATGGAGTATTGCCCGCTGCATGATGCCCTGCGGGTCGCCAATACCCTGTGCCAGGCGGTCAACGATTTTCGCTTTGCCTGGGACGGCAAGACCTTCCGGTTGGGAGTAAGTATCGGGGTGGTGGCGATTAGCGCCGCCAGCGACAACTTTTTTAGTGGGGTGCTAAGTGCCGCCGATAGCGCCTGCTACGCCGCCAAGGATGCCGGGCGCAATCGGGTGCATCTGTATACCGAGGACGATGCCGAACTGGCACGGCGCCAGGGCGAGATGCAGTGGGTGGCGCGCATCAACCAGGCGTTGGAAGAAAACCGCTTCCAGTTGGCATTCCAGCCCATCGTGCCCATTCTGGGTGCATCAAAGGGGCATCACTACGAACTGCTGCTGCGCATGGAGGGCGAATCCGGTCAGATATTGATGCCCAGCGCGTTCCTGCCTGCCGCCGAACGCTACCATCTGGCCGCGAAACTGGATCAGTGGGTAGTTAGCACCGCGCTGGATTGGCTATCCAGCAATCCTCATCACTTGGACCATCTGGCGCTGTGCGCCATCAATCTATCGGGCCATTCGCTGGGCGACGAATACCTGCTGGATTATCTGGTGGACCGGCTGGCTCGCCCGCCGTTGCTCGCTGAAAAACTGTGCTTCGAAGTCACCGAAACCGCCGCTATCGCCAATCTGGGCAGTGCGCTGCATTTTATCCAGACCCTCAAAAATATCGGTTGCCGTTTCGCGCTCGACGATTTTGGCAGCGGCCTGTCGTCTTTTGCTTATCTCAAGAAACTACCGGTGGATTTTCTCAAGATTGACGGGATGTTTGTGGAGGATATCGTCAACGATCCGGTTTCCCTGGCGATGGTGAATTCCATCAATGAAATTGGTCATGTGATGGGCATGGAAACCATTGCCGAATTCGTGAAGGACGATCAGATACTGACCAAATTGCGCACCATTGGCGTGAACTACGCCCAGGGCTATGGCATCGGCAAACCACGCCCACTGACTGATCTGGCGCTTCACTGAGCGGTATAGAGAGCAATCCTAAACCGGCGGTGGAGACACTGTCGTAGCGGTACTGATGAAAACGGGGTGCTAAACCGCGCTACCCTTCACTGAAGAGATTTCTATTCGCCCTGACTCTTCGACCGGCTCAACGGCCGAAGGGTGAACGGAAAATCCGACCCGACCCGTCTTCCCTCGCCAAGCTCACCTCACCAGGCTCATGCCATTTATGCCCACTGCCGCCGATTTGCTCAAAATCCTGCCTGCTCCCGACCCGGTTGCCACCGTACACAGCGCTCGGTTGCTTGACCACATCCGCGCCGAAATAATGGCTGCTGGCGGGGCGATTTCCTTTGCCCGCTTCATGGACTTAGCCCTGTATGCGCCCGGTTTAGGCTACTACCGTGCGGGCGCCCGCAAATTCGGCCCCGGCGGCGATTTCGTCACTGCGCCGGAATTGTCGCCGCTGTTCTCCCGTTGCCTGGCTCGCCAGTGCCGGGAGATTCTGGATCATCTGGGCGGCGGAACCCTCCTTGAACTCGGCGCCGGCACCGGGATCATGGCGGCGGATCTGCTCCAGGAATTGAGCGCGCTAGGTGCTTTGCCGGAGCGCTACGTCATTCTGGAACTCAGCGGCGAGTTGCGCGACCGCCAGCGCCACACTCTGGCCGAACGGGTGCCCGATCTATTGGAACGGGTGATCTGGCTGGATGCGCTGCCGGAAACGGACCTGCGTGGGGTGATTCTCGGCAACGAAGTGCTGGATGCGCTGCCGGTTGAACGCTTCCGTATCACCTCCGCTGGGCCGCGCCGCCTGAATGTAGTGTGGACCGAAGCCGGTTTGAACTGGGCCGAGGGCGCGGAAGACCCGGAGGTCACGGCAGCAGTCGGGCAGATCGAGGCGGAACTGGGCGGGCGTTTGCCGGAAGGCTATACCTCTGAATATCTCCCACAACTGAAGGCTTGGTTGCGCGCTATCGCTGAACCGCTGGTGGCGGGTGCGTTGCTGTTGGTGGACTATGGCTACTCGCGTCGCGAGTACTACCATCCCGAACGCACCGACGGCACGTTGCTGTGCCACTATCGCCACCGAGTCCACGCCGATCCGCTAATCTTGCCCGGTTTGCAGGACATCACTGCCAGCGTAGATTTTACCGCCGTCGCCGATGCCGCACTCGCTGCCGGACTGGAGATCGCCGGATACGCCAGCCAGAACTATTTTCTGTTTGGCTGCGGTTTAATGGACTTGCTGGCCGAAATGGACTCCGCTGATAGCGCCCGTTATCTGGAACAGGTGCGCCAGGTTAAGTTGCTGACCCTGCCCGGCGAAATGGGCGACCGGTTTCACGCCATGGCGCTGACCCGCAATCTGGATCTGCCGCTGTGCGGTTTCGCCGTCCGCGATGAGCGGGGCCGGCTCTAGTTTGCACAAGTCAACGATCCGGAGACGCCGCCATGGGTCAGGAAATTTCCCAATCCCGGTTTACCCGTCAGGATTTCCGCCAGTTCCGGGCGCGATTGCGTCAGGAGACGGCAACCCTCTCCGAGCGATTCCGCACCAGCCAGTTCACGCCGGTTGGCGGCGTCAGCGGCTTCGAGATCGAGGCGTGGCTGGTGGATCGCTGCGGCCAGCCCGCGCCGCTCAACAAAGTTTTTCTGCAACGGCTGGCTGATCCGCTGGTGGTGCCGGAACTGAGCGTATTCAACATTGAACTCAATACCCCACCGCTGCCATTGCACGGCGCGGCATTGCGGCAGATGCACTCCAATCTCGACAGCCTGTGGCAACGCTGCCAGCGGATCGCGGCTGAACTGGACGCGACGGTAGTGCTGATCGGGATTCTGCCCACCTTGCGCGACCGGGATTTGACTATGGATCGGATGTCGGATCAGAACCGGTATCGAGCCATCAATGAGCAGATTCTGTTGCGGCGGCATGGCCGACCGATGGAACTGGCGATCCATGGCGTCGAAAGCCTGCGTCTAAGCCACCGTGATGTGATGCTGGAAGCGGCCACCACTTCGTTCCAAACCCATCTGCAAGTGTCGCCTGCCGCAGCGGCAGCCTTTTTCAACGCTGCGCTGCTGGTCTCCGCGCCGATGGTGGCGGTCGCAGCCAATTCACCGCTGCTGTTCGGCAAGCTACTCTGGCAGGAAACCCGCATCCCGCTGTTTGAGCAGGGCGTGGCGCTGATAAACCGGGCGCATGGCGACGATCCGGGCTACCAGCGAGTGACGTTCGGCAGCGGTTATGTCCGGGAATCGCTGCTGGAACTGTTTGCTGAAAATCGGATGCGCTATCCGCCGCTGTTGCCGGTGGACTTGAGCGCGGAACCGGCGGATCGGCTGCCGCACCTGCGCCTGCACAACGGCACCATCTGGCGCTGGAACCGGCCGCTGCTGGGATTCGAGGCCGACGGGACGCCGCACTTGCGCATTGAGCATCGGGTGATGCCCGCTGGCCCCAGCATCGCCGATACCATTGCCAATGCAGCGCTGTACTACGGCTTGGTTCATGCGCTGGCGCGGGTCATGCCACCGGCCAGCGCCGCGCTGGATTTCGCCCAGGTCCGGGCGAATTTCTACGCGGCGGCCCGCGACGGGTTACAGGCCGAAGTGGTCTGGTTGAAGGACCGGCGCTTGCCACTGCGGCAACTGCTGCTGGAGGAATTGTTGCCGCTGGCTCGACGCGGGCTGCGCGATTTGGAACTGGACGCAGCCGATGTGACGGAGTATCTGGATATTATTGCGGCACGGACGGAGAGCGGTCGCACTGGCGCCAATTGGCAACAACGCTTTCTCGCCAGCCACGGCCATGACTTGGCGGCGCTAACACTGGCGTATATGGAACAACAACGCAGCGGTTGGCCGGTACATGAATGGGAGTAGGACGGGACTTTGGTTCTATCTCAGCGTATTGAAAAGGGTTATGGGCATTCAGCTTGCTTTTTGTATAATTATAGTATAGATATTAAGGGGGAAGTGGGCGATAGCCAATAATTTGTAGATTTATTGTATAACTAAAAACCAACACTCTATTGTTGACCGCACCGCGAGGCGCGGGAGGTCATTTGACATTGAAGGCGAACAACAGCAACCACGGTTTGCCCGACGATGGCCTGGTTCCTATCCGCACCGTTTCCAGCCTGACCGGCGTCAACTCAGTCACCTTGCGGGCCTGGGAACGCCGCTACGAGTTGGTTAAGCCCATCCGCACCCCCAAAGGCCATCGCCTGTACACCATGGCCCATGTCGATCTCATTCACCAGGTGGTCGCGCTGCTGGATAACGGCATGTCCATCGGCCAAGTCCGGCAGGTGCTGGAGACCGACAAAACACGGCCCGGACCGGTGCCGGAGCCAACCACTCCCTTCGACCTTTGGCTGAACTATCAGGATCGACTGTTGCGAGCCGTTGCCGCCTTCGACGATGGGGAATTGGGCGAGGTTTACCACGAGGTACTTTCGTTGTATCCAGTGGATATTGTCACCCATCGGTTGATCATGCCGCTGCTGCGGGAGCTGGGCGAGCGGTGGATGCAGGGTTCGGGCAGCATTGCCGAGGAGCATTTTTTCAGCGTGTTCCTGCGTAACAAGCTGGGGGCACGTTTCCATCATCTGAGTCGCAACCGAGCGGGGCCAAAACTGCTGGCCGCCGGTTTGCCGGGTGAACAGCACGAAGTCGGTCTGCTGCTGTTCGCGCTGGCGGCGCTGGATCGGGATTATCAGGTGGTGCTGCTGGGGCCGAATACACCGCTGCTGGAATTGCCGCCGGTAGTCGAGCGGGTCGCTATCCAGGCTATCGTCCTGTCTGGATCAGCGGACATCGCCGCGCCGGTGATCGAGCAGGAACTGCCCTCATTATGCCGGATGGTGGCGATGCCGGTGTTCATTGGTGGTCGGATCACCGATCATTGCTTCGATGCGATTACCGCCGCTGGAGCGATTCCACTGGGCGACGATCTCAATCTGGCGCTGCGGGGAATTGACGCGACGCTGGCTCGCCGCTGACGCTGGTTCGCCACTGATCCTGAAGCTCTACGATATCCTCTTCCTCGATACCACCTTGAAACACATCGTTCCAGGCCACGTACAACAGCGCCCCCAGATAAACAGGTAGTGGTAATGCCAACACTTGGGCGGGAATGGAGAACAGGTCGAAAAACGGCAGCGCCAGTAGCGCCAGCCCGGTCAAACCCAATGCCGGGAATAGCCAGAAATTAAGCTGCATCGCCAGCGCGCTGCGCCGCCAGCATATCGACAGCGGTAATTCACGGAACAGTTGCAGCGGGATCACGAACCCGGCCAGCAACACTTGCAGCACCAGCAAGATCCCGCCCAGTACGCTGAGTTGCGTCGCCAGCACGGTACTCGCTACGCCAAAGTTAATTGGCGGTGGCGGCGGTAAACCCTCAGCCACTGCGGCAATATCGGCGGGTAGCAGTTGGTCGCGCAGCAGATACGCCGCCAGATAGCCTTGCAGCAGCAGCAAAAATAGAAACAGGCTGGTTCGGACCAGTGCCTTGATCGCTGTCCCGTTGAATAGTTGACGTGAGGCTGGAAAGCGTTTGCGGTTGGCAGCGCGGGCCAAACCGCAGGCCAGGGTCACGGTCAGGCTCAGTGGCAACCCGTAGCAAAACACGGTGGCGAGCAGAGCAGTCCAGCCACTGGCCGGCGGCAACCACCACTCCCAAACCGGCAAGGTCAGCAGCAAGGCGCTACCCGCCGGCGCGAACAGAGCAACAACAACAAATAGCCATGGTCGCCGCCACATCAGTTGCCATGCCTGCATCAGCCAATTCTTGCCATCGTGCGGGGTCAGCGCCCGCGGCCCGAAACCATGCATAGTCCCACCGCCGGTTGGAAAACCAGCGCCTAGTGTAACCCGGACGACCGCTGTGCGTAGCATCGCCGCGATGAGTCAACTTTCCCGGAGCCTGTACAAGTTGCGGAAACGTAGAGCGGGGGCTTCCAATCTATGAACTGACAATGGGCGAAATACTCATTGTCAGTTCACAACTCGAATAAAATTGTTTCTATTGCGATGAGCGGGACAGGAGGTGTGCTTGCGTTCTGGACTCTCCTAGTCGGTGGCCTTGAATCTCTGCTCGACCTTTTCGCCATGAAAAGTCTGATTTTTCTTGAGCGGATCTTCAATGATGTGCTGACGAAACTCGTATATCGTTAGTCCTAATCCTATCACCATGAGTGAGAAGACCCCTATTGCGATGATGAACAGCAACCCATCATTCATGATGACTGCCCCCTCGCGTCATAAGCTTGAAATAAATCCCGAAACACAGTATCGAGGGCACCCAGATCGCGGTGAACAGCCCCTGTTCCCGGTAGCCGTTGAACCACAAGTATCCCGATACGAAAAACGAAACGATTACGGCGAGTAATATGAAAATATCAGAAGTTTTGATCATAGTTCGTCTCCTCGAGATTGCATTTACCCCAAGACCCTCCCGACAGCCGGGCGCGGGTCGTGTTCAGTCATCCCAGAACCCCAATGCGGCAATGAGCAGGCCAGCGACTACAATAGAGGCAGGAGTTCTCACCCCATCTGGTCCGAATACCTGCACCATAGAAGGAACAAGACCCAGTAATCCGAGCAAGAACCACACAAATAACGGCGCCGTGATCAGCAGTCCAGCAACAATCGCCGCTTTTTGCCACATCCGCAGGATTTTCCAATCTTCGGGCATCGGCATCACAAACCCCGTCTTCAGTTGTTCATCATTCACTCGTAACTGCCCTCGTAACATCCCGTGAGAGGATTTTTGTCTTACAAAGCACTACCGAGGCACTGCCTTGTATCGTACAGGTAATGTATAGGATATTTAGACTTTATGCGAGAGAATGTCAAGATAAATTGTACATTGATTTTACAACATACCAAGATGCCTTCGGCCAGCCTGTTTGGCGGATCGGCCCGACTGCGCCTCCCACATCTTTCTTGGTCGGGCGCGACGGCACACCAACTATCTGGGTGGCCTCACTGCGCATTTTCCTGATCCGTCCGCTGTTTGGCGGTGTCCTGGATAAAACGGTTCATATCCCGCTCAAACGCTTTTACGTCCTGGGGGCGGGTGGGAACCGTTGGCAATGCCGGGTTGCTGAACGCTCCCTGCTGGATTGCCGGGACGGGCGGCTTGTGGTTGAGCATCTGAACCAAGGTGATACCGATCACTGCCAAGACCAAAAGTAGCATTACCAAGCGCATCTCTATTCTCCTGTCTCGTTCTGATAAGTTTCGGATTGATAGGATATAGAATAATAGTCAGTGAGGCAGTCAGCGGGTATTTGAAATCAGGACGTTCGCTGCTGGTTCAAGAACCATTGGCAGTAAGCCGGTCGAATCCCCCTCCGCAAGGACTAACCCATGTCATCGCTGCACGTTTTGCTCACGGCCTTACTCACGGTGTTCCTGCTGATGTCGTCGCTCCCGACTATTGCCTCCGCCCCCGAAATGCCCGTCGCTGAGAATCCGATACCGCGCAAGCTGCTTCTGCTCGATGATTTCGAGAGTTTGAGCGGCTGGAGCGCCGCCACTTCGCCGGGTGCCCGCTTGGAAATTGCCCAAGATACCGGACGCACCGGAGGGCGGGCGATGCGGCTGGATTTCGAGTTTCAGACCGGAAACGGCTGGGTCATCGCCCGCAAGGCGTTTCCCCAGCGGTTGCCCGACAACTTTGCTTTCCATTACTTCATCCATGGCGACGCTCCGCCCGGCGGCACCGAGTTCAAGCTGGCGGACCCGCGCCACAATGTCTGGTGGTTCAAGCAGCGCAACTACAGCTTTCCAGGCGACTGGCAGCCTATCACGGTCAAGAAGCGGCATCTCAGCCTGGCGTGGGGGCCAGGTGGCCCGTTGGAAGATGTGGTGGCGATTGAGTTTGCCCTAGTGGCGGGGGGGAAGGGTAAAGGCTCGATCTGGATCGATGATCTGAGCGTTGAGGAACGTGAGCCAGCGCAGAGCTACACCCAAAATCCGGTAATCAGCACCTCCACATCCAGCGATAACCACCCACCCGAAGCTGCGATTGACCCGGACCCTGCCACGAGTTGGCATAGCGGCGCGCTGGCCGAAGACCAATGGCTATTGCTGGACTTTCTGGCCCCACGCGAATACGGCGGCCTGGTGATTGATTGGGATCCGGATGACTACGCGGTGGACTATCAGGTGCAACTGTCCAATGACGGCACCCATTGGCAACCCGCCTACACGGTGCGGGACGGCAACGGTCAGCGCGATTATCTCTATCTGGCCGATGCGGAATCGCGCTATCTGCGGCTGAATCTGCAACGCAGCAGCCGGGGGCGCGGCTACGGTATCGGCCAACTGCGGGTGCAGTCCTACCAATTCTCCAGTTCCCCCAACCGCTTCTTCGAGGCGGTTGCCGGCGACGCGCCACGCGGACTTTATCCGCGCTATTTTCAGGGCGAGCAGTGCTACTGGACCGTGATCGGGGTCAGCGGTGACAGCAAGGAAGCGTTGATCAATGAAGATGGCGCGCTGGAAGTAGACAAGGGCGGGTTTACTATCGAGCCATTCCTGTTCGCCGACGGCCGCTTGATCACATGGGCGGACGTGGACGCCCGACAGGATTTGGCCCAAGGCTACCTGCCGATTCCCACCGTGCGCTGGGAGCATGAATCCTACTGGCTTTCCATTACCGCGTTTGCGACCGGCAACCCAGGCGAATCCGCACTGTATGCTCGTTACCGGCTGGAAAACCTGAGTACCGACCCCCGCCATGTCACTCTGTATCTGGCAGTGCGACCATTCCAGGTCAATCCACCTTGGCAGTCGCTAAACATGAGCGGCGGCGTGGCTCCGATCCACGATCTGCAATATGCCGACCGCACGATTTGGGTCAATCGCCGCAGTAAGGCGATCACGGTACTGACGGCACCCGACCGCTTCCGCGCCGCCACTTTCGATCAAGGCGGAATCACCGGCACGCTGGCGGCGGGCGAGTTGCCTGAACGCACCGAGGTCAGTGATGACTTTGGCTACGCTTCTGGCGCCTTGGAATATGGCTGGGATTTGAAACCGGGTGAGGCGCGGGAAGTCTTTCTGCGCATTCCGTTCCACGTCACTAATCCACTGCTCTCGTCCGCCAACGGCAGAGGAGTCGGGGATGAGGGCGTTAAACTCCCCTCGCCGCTGGGAAGAAAAGCCGGAGGTGAAATTGCCCCCACCGACGCCGAGGCCGCTGCCCAGGTGAACCGGCTGCTGGAACAGACCCGCCAGGATTGGGAAGCGCGGCTGGACCGGGTTGAACTGGAGCTGCCGGCGGCCGCTCAGCGGCTGGTCTGGAGTATCAAAAGCAATCTGGCCTATATCCTGATCAATCGGGATGGCCCCGCTATTCAGCCGGGTTCACGCACCTATGCCCACTCCTGGATTCGCGATGGCGCCCTTACCTCTGCGGCTCTGCTGAGTATGGGTTACACCGAAGAGGTTCGGCAATTTCTGCAATGGTATGCCGGTTATCAGGCAGCGGACGGTAGCATTCCCTGCTGCATAGACTCGCGGGGTGCGGATCCAGTCGCCGAACATGACAGCCATGGGGAATTCATCTACGCAATCATGGAGTATTACCGCTACACCCGCGATGTCGGCTTTTTGCGCCAAATGTGGCCTTTCGTAGTCAAAGCAGTGGGTTATATGGACTTCCTGCGCCAGCAGCGGTTAACGACCCTCTATTTGACGAATCGGGCCTATTTCGGACTGGTGCCGGAATCGATCAGCCATGAGGGCTACGCCAGTAAGCCACGCCACTCCTATTGGGATAATTTCTTCGTACTCCGAGGCTTGAAGGACGCGGCGGCGATGGCGGTGATTCTGGGCGAGGAGGTTCAAGCCGAACGGTTTGCCGCGTTGCGCGACGCCTTCCGCAAGGATTTATATGCTTCGATTAACGAAACCATGCGGCTGCACTGGCTTGATTTTATTCCCGGATCGGTCGAGTTAGGCGATCTCGACGCTACCTCAACCACGGTTGCCGTGGACCCGGGCGGTGAACTGGGCTGGCTGCCGCAACCGGCGCTGAACCGTACTTTCGAGCGCTACGATGATTTCTTCCGCCAGCGCAGCGCCGATGCCCGCTGGATGGCCTACACGCCCTACGAGTGGCGGGTGGTCGGCACGATGATTCGGCTGGGCTTTCGCGACCGGGCGTTGAAATACATGAAATTTCTCTTTGAAGGCCAGCGCCCGGCGGCCTGGAACCATTGGGCGGAAGTGGTCTGGCGCGACCCTAAAACCCCGCGTCTCATTGGTGATATGCCACATACCTGGGTGGGTTCCGACTTCATCCGTGCAGTGCGCAGCCTGTTTGTGTACGAGCGCGAAGCTGATCAGGCGCTGGTCATCGGCGCGGGTATTCCTGCGGCGTGGGCGGAGAGCGCGGAGGGGGTTACGGTTCGGCGGCTGCCGACGTGGCACGGCACGCTGAATTACCGGATGGCGATGAGCGGCCCGGACACGCTGTGGGTGCGATTGTCCGGCGATGTAACCGTGCCGCCGGGGCGGATCATCCTGCATTCGCCGCTGGATCGCCCACTGCAAGCGGTAACAGTCAATGGCCGGCCAGTGATGACCTTCACCGCCACCGCCGCAACCCTCGACCAGTTCCCGGCGGAAGTGGAGATGCACTACGCCGCTGTTCCTGAATAGTGAAGCTAGACTTAACCATGATGCATGGCCCCATGGAGAACCCGTTATGTCCACCGATCTTCACTCGCTCAGTAATGGCTGTTACAGCCTGTGCCTCAGTCCTGCCGGGACGGGCTATTCAGCGTGGGGCGAGCTGGCGCTGACCCGCTGGGAGGCCGACCCGACCGAGGATAGCGACGGCTTCTTTTTGTATCTGCGCGATGTAGAAAGTGGCAAGTTCTGGTCGTTGGGCCAGCAGCCAGCAGGAACAGCGGTGGCACAACGTAGCTACCGCTTCGGCGCTGGCCGCGCTGAACTGTGTTGTGAACATGAGGACATTGCGGCTGAGTTTGAGATCGTCGTTCCCGCCACCGCCGACGTGGAATTGCGCCGGGTCACGCTGCGTAATCGCAGTGATCGCCCCCGACGGATCGAATTGACCAGTTACGCCGAAGTCGTGTTGAACACTCAAGCCGCAGACGCCGCCCACCCAGCGTTTTCCAAGTTGTTCATCCAGACTGAATTTGACGCCGCCTCCGGGACGCTGCTGGCGCGGCGGCGACCGCGTGTACCGGACGAATCAACGGGCTGGCTGGTTCATACGCTGATGGGCGATCCGGCAATCGAGTCGCTGTATTACGAAACCGACCGCGCCCGCTTCATTGGACGGGGCTGCTCACTGGCCGCGCCGAAAGCGTTGACCGATGCAGCGCCGCTATCCGGCACCGTCGGCAACGTGCTGGATCCTATTATCAGCTTGCGGCAGACGGTGGAACTGGCAGCGGACGGCGTGGCGCAATTGACCTTTTTACTCGGCGCGGCTCCCGACCGGGAAGCGGCGTTGGTGCTGGTGGCGCGTTTCGCCAAACCCGCAGCGGTCGAGGCGGCATTCCAGGCGGCGGAAGCGGGTTCTGGGCGCTTTGATCCCCTCACTCCTGACCTCTTTCCCATGGCAGGAGAGGGAAGCTCGATCAATCCTCCTTCTCCCCTGGCGGGAGAGGGTCGGGGTGAGGGGAGAACGGACTTAGCCAGCGGACCAGTACTGGACGAACTCCTGCAATTCTGGAACGGTTACGGCGGCTTCAACGCCGATGGCACCGAGTATGTGATCCGTCTCCAGCCCGATACCGGCGGGCGATTGCGTTTTCCACCGCGGCCCTGGGTCAACGTGGTGGCCAATCCCTGCTTTGGTTTTCTCGCCAGCGAGACCGGGGCCGGTTACACCTGGAGCCAGAACAGCCGTGAGAACCGGCTGACGCCGTGGAGCAACGACCCGATTCTCGATCCGCCCGGCGAGGCGCTGTATCTGCGCGATGAGGCCAGCGGCGCATTCTGGTCGCTGCAACCCGGCCCGATTCCGCAGTCGGTACCTTACGAGGTCCGCCACGGCTTCGGCTATAGCCACTATCGCCATATCAGCCAGGATCTGGAACAACAGGTGTGGCTATTCGTGCCACACGCGGACCCGGTCAAAATCGCCCGGATTCAGTTGCGTAATCTCAGCGATCAACCGCGCCTATTGTCGTTATTCGCCTATGCCCGGCTGGTGTTGGGCGTGTTGCCGGCGGATAACGCGGCGGCATTGGTGATTGAGCAGGATTTGGCGACCGGCGCGCTACTGACGGAGAACCATAACCGCGAATTTGCGGGCCGCATGGCTTTCGCCGCTGCCGCGCCCTTTGACCGTAGTTCGCTCCATGTCAGCGGTGACCGCGCCACTTTTATTGGTCTCCACGGTAGTCTGGCCCATCCAGCGGCGCTGAGCCGCGATCCGGTACTGAACGGACGCTTGGGCGCGGGACTCGATCCCTGCTTCGCGTTGCAACTTATTTTGCAATTGGAACCGGGCGCTACGGCGGAATACGCCTTTCTCATTGGTGAAGCGGAGAACCTGGAAGAGGCCCGTCGTTTAATCGATCATTACCGTGAAGACAACGCGGTTGCAGCAGCGCTGGCGGAGGTTCGGGAATTTTGGCGCAACGAGCTGGGCGGGGTGCAAATTCAGACGCCGAAGCCGGCGCTCGATGTGATGGTCAACGGCTGGCTGGCGTATCAAACCCTGAGTTGCCGGTTGTGGGGCCGCTCGGCGTTCTACCAGTCGGGAGGCGCGTTCGGTTTCCGCGATCAGTTGCAGGACGCCGCCGCTCTGCTTCACCACGACCCGGAACGAACCCGCCAACAAATTCTGTTGCACGCCGCCCATCAGTTCCAGGAGGGCGATGTGTTGCACTGGTGGCATCCGCCGACTCATTGCGGTATCCGCACCCGTTTCAGCGACGATCTGCTGTGGTTGCCGCATGTGGCGACGCTTTATGCCCGCGCCACCGGCGACTGGAGTCTATTCAGCGAGCCGGTGCGCTTCCTGCGGGCGCGGCCACTGGAACCGGGTGAGGACGAGGCTTTTCTCACCCCGGAGGATTCCGGCGAAGTCGCCAGCCTGTACGAACACTGTTGCCGGGCGCTGGATCGCTCGCTGACTCAGGGTGTGCATGGGTTGCCACTGATGGGCAGCGGCGACTGGAACGATGGGATGAACCGGGTCGGTCGAGAGGGGCGCGGCGAGAGTGTGTGGCTAGGCTTTTTCCTGTATGCAATCCTTGGCGAATTCATCCCGGTGTGCGGCCAGCACGGCGATCCCAACCGGGCGCGGCGCTATGCCACCTTCCACCGCCATCTGGTCGAGGCATTGAATCGGGACGGCTGGGATGGCGAGTGGTACCGCCGCGCCTGGTACGACCACGGCGCGGTACTGGGTTCGGCCCGCAGCGATGAATGCCAAATCGATGCACTGGCGCAAGCGTGGGCGGTAATCTCCAAAGCCGCGCCATGGTCTCGGGCCGAATCGGCGCTGGATGCAGTCGAGCGTCATTTAATTGCCGAGCAGGACGGATTGATCCGGCTGCTGGCCCCGCCGTTCGAGAATACCCCGCACGATCCTGGCTACATCAAGGGCTATGTGGCCGGGGTGCGCGAGAACGGCGGCCAGTACACCCATGCGGCGCTGTGGGTGGTGCGGGCGCTGGCGGAACTGGGGCGGCGCGAGCGAGCGGCGCGATTGCTGGAGATGCTCAGTCCGATCAGCCGCACTCTGACCCCGGAAGCAGTGGCGATCTATCAGTTGGAACCGTTCATGGTCGCCGCCGATGTTTATGGCGTGGCTCCACATATCGGGCGCGGCGGCTGGAGTGGCTACACCGGTGCAGCGGGCTGGATGCTGCGGGTGGCGCTGGAGTCCATTCTTGGCCTGGAACTGGTCGAGGGTCACACCTTGCTGTTGCGACCCTGCATTCCCGACGACTGGCCGGGGTTCCATCTGCATTACCGGTTACCGGATGGCGACGCGGTCTACGACATCGAGGTCCGCAATCCTGAAGGTCATGCGGAACGGGTGGTAGCTGTGGAAGTAGATGGTGTGAGCGGTGCCGTCGAGGATGGGATGGCCTGTATTCCTCTACTCCGGGATGGTAATACGCATCGAGTAATAGTAATGCTGGCGGGGCGTTCTGATTTTGGGTGATCCGTGGATTAACCGTGGGTCAAGATTCACCTTGACCCAGACGGAAAACCTCACAGTTTTCAACTGAGGGGCAGAGGTTAGGAACACGCCTTGGCGAAGGAAATGCCGGCTTATTCCGCCCTCATTCGGCTGTCGCCGTCGTTGTCGTTGTCGTTGTCGTTGTCGTTGTCGTTGTCGCCGTCGCCGCTGCTGGAGCGGTGCTGGACTTGGCATCGCTGGCGCTGGCGCTGGCGGCAGGTCCATCATCCTTGGCGATGTTCTTTTTCTTATCGCCGCTCTTGAAATCGGTTTCGTACCAGCCACTGCCCTTGAGCCGGAAGCCCACCGCCGACATCAACTTTTTTAATTCCGGTTGGCCGCACGCTGGACAGTCGATGAGTTCGGGATCGCTAAGTTTCTGGATGATTTCCAGTGGGTGGTTGCAGGCGTTGCACTGATATTCATAAATGGGCATGGCGTTACCTCGATGAAAAAAGAGCGTTAGGATACGGGTTAAGCCTGTATTCAACCACTTGATTTATGGACGCCACGGCTCTTTTCAAGAGGCGCAAAATTCTCGGCTGGCGCGGGCGATGGCGCCGCTGGATTCATGTAGGGACAGGACTTTCGCTAAACCCTCGAATTCGTCATGCCCGCGAAAGCGGGTATCCAATTTTCTCAGTGGCTTACCGGATTCCTGCGGGCGCGAAAATGACTAAAGGCGAACGTCGTGAAGAAAACGGGATACCTGATGTGCATTGCATCTTCAGCGGAAGGTTAAAGAGTATCGGTAGCCGATTGATCCGGTTGGCGCTGATGTTGGGTGCGCTGACCGGCTGCCATTCCGACCCCGGTGCTGTCGTTACCGTGGAATTCTGGGCGATGGGGCAGGAGGGTGAACAGGTGCAGGTGTTGTTGCCGGAATTTGAGCGCCGGCATCCCGAGATCCGGGTGCGAGTACAACAGATTCCCTGGAGCGCCGCGCACGAAAAGCTGCTGACTGCTTACGCTGGCGACGCCATGCCAGACCTGTTTCAACTGGGTAATACCTGGATTCCTGAATTCGTAGCTTTACGCGCTATCGAGCCGCTGGATCAGCGGTTGCGCGACGATCCTGCTGCGGTGCTGGCCGATTTTTTCCCCGGCATCCTCGTCACCAACCGACTGGACGGTCAGACTTATGCGCTGCCCTGGTATGTGGATACCCGACTGTTGTTCTACCGTACCGATCTGCTGTCCGCTACCGGCTTTGCCCAGCCGCCGGAGACCTGGGAGGACTGGCGGAAAGCGATGACCGTACTCAAGGTAGCCGGGGGTTCAATGCGCTACGCCATTCTGCTGCCGGTCAACGAGTGGCAACTGCTGGTCATTCTCGCCCTGCAACACGGCGCGCCGCTGCTGCGGGATCGCGATCAATATGGCGATTTCCAGAATCCACGCTTTCGTGAGGCGTTTACCTTCTACCTCAGCCTGTTCGAGCAGGGGTTGGCGCCGCCGGTGAGCAATACCCAAATGGCGAATCTCTATCAGGAATTCGCCAGTGGTACGTTCGCTCTCTATGTCAGCGGGCCGTGGAACATCGGCGAGTTCAGGCGACGGTTGCCGGCAGCGGTGCAGCCGCACTGGAATACTGCGCCGCTGCCGGGTTTTGGCGCTGATCCGGGCCTCTCGCTCGCTGGCGGCGCCAGCCTGGCGCTCAGTCGCAGCTCACCGCGTCAGGACGCAGCGTGGAAGCTGCTGCAATTTCTCACCGAACCGGAACAGCAGGCACGGTTTTACTCGCTGACTGGCGACTTGCCAGCCCGGCAATCCGCTTGGGCTGATCCGGCGCTGGCCGATAATCGTTATGCGCAAGCCTTCTGGCACCAATTGCAGCACGTCCAGGCTACGCCGCCGATCCCGGAATGGGAACGCATCGCCAACAAGATCGCCTACTACGCGGAACTGACGATCCGCAAACAAAAAAGCATGGACGAAGCCCTGGCGGCGCTGGATCGGGATGTGGATCGGATTCTGGAGAAACGGCGTTGGCTATTGAGTCGGAGCTTGACGCCATGACTGGCTATGAACGCCATATCACATTGAGCGCCTACGCCTTTCTCGCCCCGGCATTGTTGCTGATTGCAGTGTTCTTCTTCCTGCCGGTATTGGCGGCGCTGCTGCTGAGTTTCACCGACTTCGATATTTATGCGCTGGGCGATTTGAATCGGCTCCGCTTTGTTGGCCTTCAGAACTATGGGCAATTGCTACAAAGCCCTCTGTTCTGGACTGCGCTCGGCAACACATTTTATTTTGTGGCGGTGGGCGGGCCATTATCGGTAGCGGTTTCACTCAGCGCGGCGCTGCTGGTGAATAGCCGCCTGACCCGCTTTCCCGGCTTCTTTCGCACGGTGTTCTTTCTGCCCGTAGTCACGACGCTGGTCGCGGTCGCGGTGGTATGGCGCTATCTCTATCATCCCCATTATGGATTGCTGAATTACGGCTTGAGTCTGTTCGGCGTTGATCCGATTGGCTGGCTGGGCGATCCCGATTGGGCGATGCCAGCGATTATTCTGATGGTGGTGTGGAAGAACTTCGGTTTCAATATGATCATCTTTATCGCTGGTCTGCAAAATATCCCCATCTCGTTATACGAGGCGGCGCGGATCGATGGAGCCAGCGCCTGGCGGCAATTCTGCCATATCACTCTGCCCTTATTGCGACCCACCTTTCTATTTGTAGCGCTGATGACATTGATTGGTTATTTCCAAGTGTTTGCCGAGCCGTATGTGATGACGCAAGGTGGCCCGGCTAACCGCACTCTCAGCGTGGTGCTGCTGATGTACGAGGAAGGCTTCCGCTGGTGGAACATCGGTTATGCCTCAGCGGCGGCGTTTGTGCTGTTCGCGCTGATTCTGGCGGTGACCGGGTTGCAATTGAAGTTGCAGCGGGGAGAGAGATAAACCGGTTATCGGGAGTCATGGCACAACCGATCACACCGGTATTTCAGCGTTTTGACGAGTACATTCGACCCCATCCTTGTACTTGCCCTGCCCGCAAATCCTTGCGCCGGCTTTTCAGTAGGTTTTCCAATTCATTCTTGATACAACGGATAAGCCCATAGTGTACGAACAATATGCGCGATGTTCTTTTATGTTAATTTTCAAATAAAAGCATCAACTTTTTATAACTTTCATCTTACGGTAAAAAAGGTCCTGTAAATTTTCCCGTGATAGTAAATTAGCATATACTGATAAGAGAAACTTTTTTCCTCCTCTTGGAGAATGTTGATGCCTACCATCGAACTCACGCTTCGAGATGATCAGGGTCATATTATTGATCGTCGATCCCTAAAGAGATACCCGCTCGATTGGAAAAGCCGAAGTTTCCATGATATTGAAGGTGCAGTTGAGAACTTTAAGCGAAACGCATTACCTGATATTGAAGCGGATTTACTGGAAGCCGCCCAAGCAGCTTTGATTCAAGATAAAAAAAAGATCTGATTTGTAATGGTAAAGCGCCGATAGTGATTAAAGCGCTTCATGGGCGATTTGAATTTAAAGTACAGCGATTTAAAAACTCCCTCTCTCCGAGTCAACCCGAGGAGACTTATTTTGATTTAACGGATCAATTTAAAGAACGGTATATCAGTCGCCCCTTTCGCTCATTTTTTTATAATCATAACATTTAGGGCTTTGTACATGACAAAAAAGATAACTTATTGAAATTGTGGTAAAATATTGTCTTTCTCACCAAGGAGATGAACATCATGAATCAGATCAACGAGCTATCGGCACTGATCAATCAAACATTTAACTGGAATAAAGCGAGAATAGATTTTTTAGTTGGAATGCTCATTGCTTTACTGAGTACACGCAGCATAAATTTAGCTGAGTTAGCT
>NZ_CBTK010000300.1 GCF_000531125.1 Candidatus Contendobacter odensis Run_B_J11
ACAAACACCTTCTATAATACATTGATTAAATTGAGCTTTTCAAGAGACCGGGAACTGCTGGGAAAACACCGATCATTATTACGCCGGGAGCGAGCAAATACAGAGAAAGTTTCCGCAGGGCATTCGATGATCACCGCACTTCAGGCAATCAAAGTGTAGCTGAAGCGACTAGGCTGATGTTCATGGGTTACGGCTTTAACGATGATCATTTGGAACAGTATCTTTGTCCTGATCTGAAGCTTACCAAGCCGACAGTGATAATGACGAAGGAGCTTTCTGACAATGCTTTGAAGGCGATAGCCCATAGCAGAGGAACTCAAGTAATTGCGCTGAGTGCAGTTTCTGGTTCTGATCCACGGACACGTATTTCGACATCAGACGGAGAAGAAATTATCGTGGACGAGGAGCTTTGGCATCTTGATGGATTCAATAAAGGAGTGATCTGATGGCTTCATCTGTAATGTCTTTTGAGGGTGAAAGTCCCATTGGTCGGGTAATGTCAGTAGATACCATGCGGGTGTTCATTCATATCGATGACCACGAATTGCTCAAGAAGGTGATGATTGGGAACTTGGTGGCAATTCAAGGTGCAACGGGACATCAATATCTGATTTCAATTGTCGAGAGAATTACGAGGTTGCCCTCTGACTCAATTATCGATAGCGAAATACTGGACGATGAAACCGCACCAACTCAGGAGGATATGCAGGACACAATACGGGCCGTCTTGGTTGGGACATACCGGGTAAAGGATGGAGGTTCTGGCCCATCATTCAAGCGCGGCGCCGATTCATGTCCGCAGATTGACCAGCCATCCCACTTGATCCAAGGAGTCAATCTAACGGCATTCATGGGTGTTCTATCTCAGGATGTTCCCGCAGACAAAGCTCTTCGTTTGGGTCATTTTGCCATAGACCCAACGGCAGAGGCGGTTGCCGATGGTGACCGGTTTTTTCAGCGACATGCTGCAATTCTTGGCAGCACTGGTAGTGGCAAGAGCTACACGGTTGCGGCTCTACTCGAACGCGCAAACACCCTGAGTTATCCAAACCTTGTGCTTCTCGATATGCATGGCGAGTACGCCTCCTTAGCCAAAGATAAAAAGGACGGTTACGCCGAGTATTTAAAGATTGCAGGGCCTGGTGATCTCGCTGACCCAAAGCCGCACAGTCTGTTCTTGCCACATTGGCTTCTCAATCGGGAAGAGATGCTATCAATGCTACTTGATCGAAGCGACGACAATGCGCCAAATCAGGCAATGCGCTTTACCAACATTGTCTTTGATCAGAAGCGAAAAGTACTTAAAGACTTGAAGTTAACGGAAGTACTTGCATCGTTCACTGTTGATTCGCCGGTTCCATACGATCTGAAAGCTGTTCAGATAAGCTTGCAGAACGACGACCAAGAGATGGTTCCCGGATCATCCGGTCGAGATAAGCAAGGGCCGTGGTACGGGAAACTCACTAGGTTCATTAGTCGCCTTGAAGCGAAGATCGCAGATCGGAGATACGGTTTTCTTTTTCAACCACCTGTCGCCACAGAGTCGTATGAGTGGCTTCAGTCTTTTGCCGAATCTTTTCTCTCGACCAAAAGCGGAGTATGTTCTGGAATCAAGGTTGTTGATTTTTCTGAGGTTCCGTCAGATGTCCTGCCAACGGTTGTCAGCGTCTTGGCTAGAGTTCTTTATGACGTCCAGTTCTGGATGAAAGCAGAATCGCGCACTCCGGTTTGTTTGGTGTGTGATGAAGCGCATTTGTACTTGCCTGTCAGGTCTGATGCAGATGCGGCGGCAAAGCGTGCGCTAGACACGTTTGAGCGCATCGCGAAGGAAGGCCGGAAGTATGGGTTTGCGTTATTGGTTGTAAGCCAGCGCCCATCGGATGTCAGTAAAACGATTCTTAGCCAATGCCACAACTTCATAGCGTTGAGGCTGACAAACGAACAGGATCAGTCAGCGGTGAAATCGGTGATGCCCGATAGCATGGCCGGTATTGCTGACGTTCTCCCGCTTTTGGACATTGGCGAGGCAATCGTTCTCGGAGATTCAATCCTCTTGCCATCGCGCATTAAGCTCGATAAGCCCAAGGCAACACCATTGAGTCTCACCAAGAATTTTTGGCGCGAGTGGGGTGAGAAGGCATCTAACGCCAACGCGATCAAGGAAGCAGTTGAAAGTCTAAGACGGCAAAGCAAAGGCCCTGATAAAAAATAGTGCGCCAAAAGCTCGAACTCACCTGGATTGGCAAAACGAACTGGCATCGATTGGAGCCGCGCATTCTGCTGGAAGACCCAGCGAAGTCGTATCATGCGGAGCATTGGGTCAAGGTGGAACGGGCATCTTGCCCGTTTATTCCCGCGCAAGACGCCCATTCCACACTGCGTACTAGACGCTGAAACTCTCGCCACAGCCGCAACTGTCTTTAACATTCGGATTGCGGAAGCGGAAACCTTCATTCAATCCTTCCTTGGTGTAATCCAGTTCGATGCCGTCCAGATAGGGCAGATTCTTGGTACTGATCACGACCTTGACGCCCTGCGATTCAAAAATCTGATCGTCAGCTTCAATCGTATCGGCCAGCCCAACCACATACATATAGCCGGAACAGCCGGTATTGCGCACTCCCAGCCGCAGCCCCTGCGCTTGTTCCTTCTTGGCCAGATAGGACAAAGCGCGGTTAGCAGCTTTTTCGGTCAGGGTGATCGACATAATGAAATGCTCCTGAGAAGGTTAGGGATGATCAAATTGGAGGATGGGGTTGAAGGTTGGTTTCACCGCATGGGCGCGTAATGCCGCTTTAAGCGCGGTTTCAGCCAATACCGCACAATGCAATTTTTCCGGCGGCACGTCCAGCTTTGCAAGCAGTTCATGGTGGCGGAACGGGACAATTTCAACCAGTGCCCGGCCCTGGATGCACTCGGTCAGCAATGAACCACAAGCGATGGTCCAGCCGCAACCATAGGCTTTGAACCGGGCGACAACGACTACATCCCGCTCGTCCACCCGCAGATGCAATTGCAAAATTGCGCCGCTGACCGGTTCGCCGACCAGCGCCGCTGCCACATCAGGATCGGTCGGATTCAGGCTCCCGACATTGCGTGGTCGCTCGAAGTGATCCCGCGCCACCGCGCTCAATTCGCGCATGATCGCGCTCAGGCTGAAGTGTCGGCAGTCTGATTGGCCTTAGCCGCACAGTCGCCTTTTGGCTCATGCCAGCCTTCCGGGCAAGCTGCTGAACGCAATTCGCAACCATTCAGGTCCGGCAATCGCAACTCGCCCTGCGGTTCAATGCCGGCTTCGCGCAACGCCTGACACAGCACCCGAACCGCACGATCCAGCGCGTGGATGTGATCCAGCATCCGGTTAATGGCATGGGCTTCGGGGTCAGGCATATCCGGGGTGGTTCCATAAGCGTCAAAACCCAGTTTGCGGGCAATTTCCCGGCGCAAATCCAGATTTTCACCGCCTTCAGCCTCGACTACTCGACCCGGTACTCCGACCACCGTGGCATTAGCCGGCACGGCTTTGACTACTACCGAATTGGAGCCGATGCGGGCATAGTCGCCAACCTTGAACGGCCCCAACACTTTCGCACCAGCACCGATCACCACGTTATTGCCGAGCGTGGGATGACGCTTGCCCTTGTTCCAACTGGTGCCGCCCAGGGTGACGCCTTGGTACAAGGTGCAGTCATCGCCGATCTCAGCAGTTTCGCCAATCACTACGCCCATCCCGTGATCGATAAAGAAGCGTCGCCCGATTTTCGCGCCCGGATGAATTTCGATCCCGGTCAACCAACGGGCAAAGGCCGAAAAAAATCGCGCCAGCCACTTCAGGCCCATAGTCCACAGCGCATGATTGAAACGGTGAAACAACACGGCATGAATGCCGGGGTAGGAGGTCAGGATTTCGAATACGTTGCGCGCCGCAGGATCGCGGTCGAACACGCAGGTGATGTCTTCTCGCAGCCGCTGCCAGAACGCCATAGCCAATTGATCCCGCCGGTCGAAGTAAGGAGCCAACCGCACAGAGAGGGCGGATGGGATGCGGGATTATAGCAATGTTCGACAGGCTGGAAGATTCACGACTTTTTGACCTTGGCAAGCATCAACACTTGCAACCTCGATTGACACCGGTCATGCAGCCATGACGGGTATCGGTACCGGCATCGATTCCAGCGCTCCGCCGCAACTGCTGCCCTGGCCGGCGGTACAGCCGTAGCAGTGATCCGCAACCCGCACTTTAGCGCCGATCAATTCCCGGTCCAGCAGCGCGGAAAGATGAGTGCGATCCGCCCCGCCCGCGCCCAAAGGCAGCTTGAGCATCTGGTTAAAGTCGCAATCGTAAACATAGCCCTGCCAGTCCACCGAAATCAGATTGCGGCACATCACCGCTTCCAGATTCTCATCCCGGTGCGCGGACTTGAGCAGCTTCATGTAAGGCACGAACTGACCCTTGGAAATCAGTTGGCTACCGAAGCGCTGGATCGGCATGTTGGCCAGCACAAACAGCCGGGAAAACACGATCCCATAGTGTTCAGCCAATTCCTGTTTATAAGCCGCTTCCAGACCCAATTGATCGGGTGGTAACACCGGGCCAAGCGGGTTGTAGACCAGGTTCAGCGTCAAACCGCTATCGGACCGACCATAGCCAAGATCGTTGAGTTGCCGCAAACCAACCAAGCTGGATTCAAACACGCCCTTACCGCGCTGCTGATCGACGTTTTCTTCCAGATAACAGGGCAGTGAAGCGGTGATTTCAACTGCGTGATCAGCCAGAAATACGGCCAAATCCTCCTGACCGGGTTCGTTGAGAATGGTCAGATTGCAGCGATCCATGACGTGAAGTTTCTGCTGACGGGCGCGAATCACTAACCCACGAAAATAGGGATTTAACTCCGGCGCCCCGCCAGTCAAATCGAGATTTTCGATATGCCGCGCCGCTGCGTAACGCAAGAGTAATTCCATCGTCTCCCAGATCATTTCCTCAGTGCGTTGGGGGCCGGCTGCGACATGGCAATGGGTACAGGATTGATTGCAGCGGTAGCCCAGGTTCGCTTGCAGGGTTTCGACCCGCTGGCGGGCAACAGCGGGAAAATGGGTTTCCAGCAGCAGGGGAAGGGTGTCGCGCATACCGGCCCTCTCGGAAAAGTGTACTGTTATGTAATCCTGTAGCGGTAGTCCTGCACGATGCAGTGATTCGCCATGCAGGAAAATTTAACTTGTTAAGTTGTCAAGAATCTTACTACCTGACCACTACTTTCTACAGGACTATCCGCTATGGTTGCCCCGGTGACGAAGGCGCCGGTGACTTCAACCAATGCATCCAGCGTTTTTTTGAGCAAGCCCGGTAACCAGGCAACATCTTGATCCAGCGGAATAGTCAAATGGGATTCTCCGGGCAGACAGTAGCAGATCAAAACGAGCAGGGCGATATCGCATTAAAAGCGGTCACTATTAGAGCAGGCAGTGAGGCACTAACCGCTTTGAAGCGATGGCGACGCATAGACGCCACCTTGGAACCTTGGCACACTTGACAATAAACGTTCAGCCGGGAACATCAGGCGGTATTAATCAGACTACTTAGGCCACCCGCTCCGTTGGAACCGAGACCGCCTCATCAGGAACTCATGATCACCACGCTCTGCAACGACCGCCTGTTACGCGCCCTGCTGCGGCAACCGGTAGACCGCACCCCGATTTGGCTGATGCGCCAGGCGGGTCGCTATTTGCCGGAATACCGCGCCACCCGCGCGCGCGCCGGCCATTTCATGGCGCTCTGCCAGACCCCGGAACTGGCCTGCGAAGTCACTTTGCAACCGCTACAACGGTTTCCGCTGGATGCGGCGATCCTGTTTTCCGACATTCTGACCATTCCTGACGCCATGGGGCTGGGCCTGTCGTTCAGCGAGGGCGAGGGGCCACAATTCGCCCGACCGTTGCACTCGGCGGCGGATATTGCCCGGCTGGCCGCGCCCGATCCGGAACTCGAATTGCGCTACGTCATGGACGCGGTACGGCTGATCCGCCGGGAACTGGCTGGGCAGGTGCCGCTGATAGGCTTCGCCGGTAGCCCGTGGACGCTGGCGACCTACATGGTCGAGGGCGGCTCCAGCAAGGATTACACCCGGATCAAGGGACTGCTGTATGACCAGCCAGCGCTGCTGCACCAGTTGCTGGCCGTAACTGCCCAGGCGGTAATCGCCTATCTGAATGCGCAAGTGGCGGCTGGCGCCCAGGCATTGATGATCTTCGATACATGGGGCGGCATCCTTACCCCCCGTGCCTACCGGGAGTTTTCCTTGCACTACATGGCCCAGATCGTCGCCGGTTTAACCCGCGAAGCCGAGGGCCGACGGGTGCCGGTGATCCTGTTCACCAAGGGGGGCGGCGCCTGGCTGGAGGATATCGCCGCAACTGGCTGCGATGCGGTCGGGGTGGACTGGACGGTAGACTTGAGCGATGCGCGGCGGCGAGTCGGCGCACGGATCGCGTTGCAGGGCAATCTTGATCCCGCCGTGCTGTACGCTACTCCTGAACGTATCCGCCAGCAGGCGGCGCAGGTGCTGGCTGACTTTGGCCCTGGTCCCGGCCATGTTTTCAATCTCGGCCACGGCGTCCAGCCGGGGGTCAATCCGGAATCGGTTCGGGCGCTGGTCACAGCGGTGCATGAGCTGAGCGCGCCTTGTCACGCGGGAACCGGATTGTGAGATCGGCGGGGTAATGCAGATGCCGAACCCAAGGACGGTCAGCCCCCGGATTTTATCCGCTGGCGTTGTGGTGATCCATTGGAATCGCGATCATTACGACTATCTGCTGCTACGGGCCTACAATTACTGGGACTTTCCCAAAGGCGTCGTTGAAGTGAACGAGTCGCCGCTGGAAGCGGCGGTGCGCGAGGTCGAAGAGGAAACGACGTTAACTGGGCTGCGATTCCGCTGGGGCGATGTCTACCGGGAAACGTATCCCTATAATCAGGGTCGCAAGGTGGCTCGCTACTACATTGCCGAGTCGCTAGGCACCGACGTCAGCCTGCCGCCCAATCCCGAACTGGGGCGACCGGAACACAGCGAATATTGCTGGGTTAACCGTGCGGAAGCCTGGACCCTGCTGACCCTGCGGGTGCGGGCGATTCTGGAATGGACCGATGGTATCCTCGCCCGCCCACCGCGCCGACCCTGAGCCGTTGCCCGGATAGATTGCAAGTAGCGCAGGCAGTCCACCGGATTCTCTCGAACCTATCGTTCTTTTGGAGACCGCTCGTATGAGTCAGGACTATCAACCCCTCCCCTTTCATCGGCTGGACAGTGGCGCCAGTTATTTTCGTCCGCGCCAGAGCCTGCCCGATCAGGTCACTACCGATGATCCCGCCCTGACGGTGATGACGGATCTCAGCCGGGTTACCGCGTACACGGCTGAATTGACCACGCCGCTGAACAAGGCGCAGGAAACCATGATCAAGCGCGGAGTGCGGCTGCTGTTGGTGCGCGATACCGACGGTCATATCGTTGGTTTGATCACCAGTCGCGACATCGAGGGTGAGAGACCGGCCCGTATCTTGGCCAAAGCTGGCGGCGCTTGGGAAGATTTGCTGGTTGCCGACATCATGACCCTCAAGCCCAAGCTGGAGGTGCTATTGATGACAGAGGTGCAGAATGCGCAGGTGGGCGACATCATTGCCACCTTGCGCCAGGTAAACCGCCAGCACGCGATGGTGGTAGACGCTGACCCGGACACCGGCATGTTAGCGGTGCGTGGCATTTTCTCGCTGTCGCAGATTGGTTTGCAGTTGGGATTGGACATCGATCCGGCACGGCACCCGACGACCTATACCGATCTGGAGCAGGCGGGGATTGATTACCCGATCAAGATCGACGAGTCGTTGCCTTGATCGTCTCCCGTATCGGGGCGATATCCATATCATCAGCGATCACTCCGCGCCCCAGATCGCGGAGCAGAATCAACCGTAACCGTCCATCCTGAACCTTCTTGTCCACCGCCATCAGCCGCAGGAAATCATCGGGAGTCAACGCCGGTGGCGGCGCCACCGGCAGGCGGGCGCGAGTCAGTAGCGCTCGAACCCGCTCCACCTGCGCCTTGCGCAACCAGCCCAGCCGCGCCGACAGCTCGGCCGCCATAATCATCCCCGCCGCTATCGCCTCGCCGTGCAGCCATTCGCCGTAACCCACTCCGGTTTCAATGGCGTGGCCGAAGGTGTGACCGAGATTCAGCAAAGCCCGCTCGCCAGTTTCCCGCTCGTCGGCGACCACGATTTCGGCCTTGTTGCGACAGGAACGCTCAATCGCCTCGCTCAGCGCAGCAGGATCTCGCGCCAGCAACGCTTCCAGATTCGCCTCCAGCCATTCCAGAAACGGGAGATCGCGAATCAATCCGTACTTGATGACTTCGGCCAGGCCGGCGCTCAGTTCGCGATCCGGCAGGGTCGTCAGGGTGTCGGTGTCGGCCAGCACGCAGCGCGGTTGATAAAAGGCGCCAATCATGTTCTTGCCGAGCGGATGATTGACTGCGGTTTTGCCGCCCACCGAGGAATCCACCTGCGCCAGCAGCGTGGTTGGAATCTGGATGAAATGGACGCCGCGCTGATAACAGGCCGCAGCAAAACCGGTCATATCGCCGATCACTCCACCGCCGAGGGCGATGAGGGTGCAGTTGCGATCAAGGCGGTGGTTCAGCAGCGCGGTAAACACCTCATTCAGCGTGTCCAAGGTTTTGTAACGCTCGCCGTCGGGCAGGATCACCGCCTCGTGGCGCAAACCGGCCAGAGCGGCGCGGGTACGGTCGAGGTACAACGGGGCAACGGTGGTATTGCTAACCACCAGCACTTGCCGGCCCGGAATGTGAGGGCGCAGCAGTTCGGACTGTCCGAGCAGACCGGGGCCAATGTACAGGGGATAGCGGCGGTCGCCGAGTTCAACGTAGAGGGTTTGCATGGCGCGTAGGCAGTCGGGCGATGGGATCAGAGTTGAGAGGGTTCCAACGGGTTCAAAATATCGCGCAGCACCTGTCGGATCGGTCGGCCTTCGGTCAGCACAATGCTATCGGCAATTTCACGATACAGCGGATCGCGGCACTCGAACAGTTGTGCCAGCCGTGCTTTGGGATCAGCGGTTTGCAGCAGTGGGCGGTTGGTATCGAGAGAGGTGCGGCGAAGTTGTTCGTCCACCGAAGCCACCAGATAAATCACGAAACCGCGTCCGCCTAGACAGCGGCGGTTATCGGGATCGAGGATCACGCCGCCGCCCGTCGCAAGAATGATGCCCGGACGCTGGGTGAGTTCAGCAATCACGGCTTTTTCCCGGCTGCGAAATCCCGCTTCGCCCTCCAGTTCAAAAATCAGCGGGATACTAGCCCCCGCGCGTTGTTCGATTTCATGGTCACTGTCGAGGAACTCCCGCCGCAGCGTCTGCGCCAGGCGGCGTCCAATAGTGGTTTTACCGGCACCCATCGGGCCGATGAGGAAGATGTTGGAAAGAGTCGGTGGCATGACGGCGGCGTAATCGGTGGACGCAGGTCTTTGGTTGCCGCCTAGTGTACGGCATCACTTTTCAGAGTTTCGACAGGAACTCCATCGCTGTTCAGTCGGCTGCGGTCGTTTCGGGATGAGCGGGGTGCCAGGGCAACAGCTTTTTTAACCCGGCGTCCACGGCGAAGTACAGACCGACCGCCAGCGTCGCCAGCACTCCCAGCGCCGCAAACATCAAATCAATCTGCA
>NZ_CBTK010000301.1 GCF_000531125.1 Candidatus Contendobacter odensis Run_B_J11
GATAACCCAGGCCAGCGCTGGCGCCGACCCATTCGCCCAGCACCGCGCCAATCGGCGCCACCGCGGCAGCGACGCGCAGGCCGGAAGCCAGCGCCGGCAATGCCGCCGGAATAGCAATATGGCGCAACACCGCCCAGCGTCGATCAGCGGGCGCCATGACCCGCGCCAAATCCAGCCAGCCACGCGGGGTATGGCGCAGACCGTCATAGAAATTCGCCGTCACCGGGAAATAGATGATCAGCATCGCCATCGCGATCTTGGAACCCATGCCGTAGCCCAGCCACAGCACCAGCAGCGGCGCAATCGCGAACACCGGAATCGCCTGGGAAGCAATCAGCATCGGCAACAGCCAGCGCTGCGCCCGGCGGGAATAGCCCAGAACCAGCGCGGTAACGCCGCCCAGCAGCGTACCGAACAGCAGACCCAGCCCGATTTCCAGCGCGGTGACGGCGGCATGGCCGAGCAGCGCACCGGCGTTGCGCCACAGGCTGAGGGCGACCGCCAGAGGCGTAGGCAGCAGGTACGGCGGCAGATCGCCCAATTCAATCACAGCTTGCCAGAGCAGCAGCAACCCGGCCAGGGTCAGCAAACTGCGCATCAGCCCGTTCACGCTACCGCTTCCAGCCGCCGCAAAATGGCGCGATAGGCTGCTTGCACTGCGGGATCGCCGGGATCGCGGGGCGGATCACCGGGTAAATCAGGCAGGGCGTGCAAGGTCGCCGGGCGCCCGTTCATTACCAGAATATGCTCGCCCAACCGTAATGCCTCCAGCGGATCATGGGTAATCAGCAGCACCGTGCGCCCCGTCAGCAGTTCGACCGCCATGGCTTGCAAGCGCAGTCGGGTCAGCGCGTCCAGCCCGGAAAAAGGCTCATCCATCAACACGACTGGGCGATCTTCCATCAAGGTCCGCGCCAGCGCCGCCCGCTGGCGCATCCCGCCGGACAGTGTATCCGGTCGCGCCAGCGCACAATCCGCCAGTCCAACCCGCACCAGCAATTCCAGCGCTCGTTGCTGATCCGGTCGGTCGCCGCGCAGCCGGCTACCCAAGGTGACGTTGTCCAGCACATTCAACCACGGCAACAGCAAATCCTGCTGGGCCATATAGGCCACCCGTCCGGTCAACGGCAAGCCATCACCACCGTGCAATTCGCCGCTGATGCCAGGCGGAGTCAATCCGGCCAGCAACCGCAGCAGGCTGCTTTTGCCAATGCCGCTGGGACCGAGCAGGCAGGTGAAACTACCGCCCATCAGTTCCAGATCCAGCCGGTCAAACAGCGTCATTCCGGCGTAAACCAACCGGGCGGCGCGGAGACGGACGGCTAAGGGCAAGAGGGAAACGGGAGACGGGATCACCGCCGAAGGTGTGGGCATTTCGAGGACGATGCGGGAATGACAGAAATCGGAAAGAGGAGTGATTGTAGTGATCAGCATCAGCCGTGCCTAGTTTGCAGTGCGCCGATTCATAATAAAAGGAAATAACCATATAGATACTCATTCCTTTTAGATTGATCGGTTTATTGCTAAGTTATCAACATGAAGCGCACCCAAGGCGATGCTTCGACTCCATTCCGATCACCCAAAGCAGTGACAAGGTAAAACAGGCCATGACTCAGGCACAACAGCAACCGGATCTGCATTTTCAGGGGGATGCTGTGCAGCCAGGGTTCAACATGGCGAAAATGAACCGTGAGATGGATCAGTTGAGCGCTGAGCAACGGGTCGCATGGGCGCTGGAAAATTTCCCTGGCCATGTGGTGCTGACATCCAGCTTCGGCGCGCAATCTGCCGTCTGCCTGCATCTGGTGACTGCCCAGCAACCTCATATTCCGGTGGTGTTGGTGGATACCGGCTATCTGTTCCCGGAAACCTATCAATTTATTGATGAACTGTCCGAGCGGCTGACTCTGAACCTGCATATCTACCGCGCTGATCATGGCGCAGCCTGGCAGGAAGCCCGCTACGGCAAGCTGTGGGAACAAGGGCTGGAAGGTATCGAACGCTACAACTGGCTCAACAAGGTCGAGCCAATGCAGCGGGCGCTCAAGGATTTGAACGCTGCCGCCTGGATTTCCGGGCTACGGCGACAACAGGCCAAGAGCCGCCAGGATCTCGACGTGCTGTTGTGGCGCAACGGTCGCTGCAAGGTACACCCGCTGATTGACTGGACTGACCGCGATGTCTTCCGCTATTTAACCCAGCACAACCTGCCCTATCACCCACTGTGGGACCAGGGCTACGTCTCCATCGGCGACGTTCATACCACCCGACGACTGGCTGACGGCATGAGTGATGAAGAGACCCGGTTTTTCGGACTCAAGCGTGAGTGCGGTCTGCACGAGCATGTTTAGAAGCTGTCATAGAAACCATCGAAGAACCGATTTTTATCACAGTTTACTGTTCATGCAACCCGCGCTGACACATTCGCGGTGGCGGTCATTAAGGAACTGAGTCCGCTCAATGGTTGTATTGGCAGCACAATCCATATCCAACAGGATTTCACTCCGTCGGGTCTCACTGCAATTCTGGTTGCGCTCTTTAATCCAGACAAGCTGCGCTTTTTTGAGCAATTGTCTCCCTTCCATATCCAATTTTTCGGATAGTTTTTTATAAGCCTCATTGAGTTCCTTATCTGCCTGGATATAAATTTTAGTACTGCAATAAACCACGTCATAATCAGATTTGGTTTTTTCACAATCCGCCCATACCGGCGCAGCGAACAGGAGGGCGATTAAAATCAGGCTGTTTTTCATGACCGGTTCCTCATTTCGAATTTGAGACTTCAAGGACTTGGATAGCAATGTGGGATAGATTAAAAATATCCTGCTGTTTTCATTCATCCCATTATTCCAGCGCAAAAAACGCCTGCACCCGTTCCAGTTTCCGCGTGCGCGGCATCGGCGGCAGACTGTCCAGAAATACCCGCCCGTAGAACTTGCTCAACAAGCGCGGATCACCCAGCACCAGCACCCCCCGGTCGCTCACATCGCGGATCAGCCGGCCTGCGCCCTGCTTGAGGGTGATAACGGCATGAGGCAATTGATAGCAGCGGAACGGGTCTTCACCGCGCTGGCGTAAAGACTCAATGCGCGCCTGCACCACTGGATCGCCGGGCGAAGCGAACGGCAATCGGTCAATGATCACGCAGGACAGCGCCTCGCCGCGTACATCCACCCCTTCCCAGAAGCTGGCCGTTCCCAGCAACACTGCATTGCCCAAGGATCGAAACTGGTGCAGCAACGCTGTTTTTGGCCGATCCCCCTGCACCAGCAGCGGATAAGCCAAGCGATCCGCCAATACTGCCGCCGCTTCACGCAGGGCGCGATAGCTGGTGAACAGCAGAAACGCCCGCCCCCGGCTGGCTTCCAGCACCGGCAATACCGCCTCCAACAGCGCCGCCGTGTAGTGCGACACTCCGGGATCAGGCAATTCTGGCGGGTGATAGAGCAAAGTATTGCGGGCGAAATCGAACGGACTGTCCAGCCGCAGCGCTGCATAATCCTGCAAACCCAACCGCGCCGCAAAATGCTCGAATCCCTGCCCTACTGCCAGCGTCGCTGAGGTAAAAATCCACGCACCGGGCCGCGCCGTCATTTGCTTTTGAAATACCGGCGCAATGTCGAGCGGGGTCAGACTCAGGGTAAAACCGCGCCCACGGGTTTCAAACCAGCGTACCTGGTCCGGGTTGCTGTTCGGACCGGTTAGTGTCAACAAACGCTGCGCCAGATCCTCGCCACGCCGGTGGCAGTTCTCCAACCCTTTGCCGCGCTGCGCCGCCTCTTTCAATGCCTCACGCAACCGATCCAGCACTTCGGTCAACTGGCTAACCGCCTCCACCACTGCCGACTGAGCGGCTATTTCCTGCCATAACGCCCGGTGATCCGCTGCACCCAACCCCTGGCGCAGTGCCGGGATCGCCGACTCCAATGCTTCGGCCCGGCGCCGCAGATCGACAAAATCCGCCGCCTCCCGTAATTGTTCCACCACCGTATCCCGCACCAGTTCGCTCAACTGCCGACCGCTCAACGACTGGCCGAAAAAGTGGCTGGCGATCTCCGGCAACTGATGCGCTTCATCGAGGATAAACGCTTCTGCTTTGGGCAACAATTCGGCAAACCCTGCCGTCTCCTTGAGCGCCAAATCCGCGCAAAACAGATGGTGGTTAATCACCAGCACATCCGCCGCCAACGCCTCGCGCCGCGCCTTGACCAAAAAGCAGTCATCGAATTGTGGGCAATCCTGCCCCAGGCAGTTGTCCACCGTGGAAGTCACTCGCGGCCAGATCAGCGAGGATTCCGGCACATCGGGAATTTCGGTAATGTCGCCGCGCTGGCTGCGACCGGCCCAAGCGTGAATCCGGCGCAACTCAGCCACCTGATCGAGCGAGGGTAAGCGGCCTTCCTGCTCAGTGGCTTGCAAGCGATAGCGGCAGAGGTAGTTGCTGCGCCCCTTCAGCAGTGCAGCCTTCACCGGCACTTTCAGTGCTTGGCGTACTACCGGCAAGTCTTGATAGTAAAGCTGATCCTGCAAGTGGCGGGTGCCGGTAGAGATGATGACCCGCGCCCCGGCCAGCAACGCAGGGATCAAATAAGCGAAGGTTTTACCGGTGCCGGTGCCGGCTTCAACGATCAGCGTCCCGCTGTCATTCAGAATGGCCGCGACCGCCGCTGCCATGTCCTGCTGCTGCGGGCGCGGCGCAAATCCCGCGACCTGTCGAGCCAGTGGGCCATCCGGCCCCAGCAATTCGGTCATGTTGTCCACAGCAACACCTCGCAACCGCACCGACTTCAGCGCGACTGCACCGCCCGCGCTTCGGCTTCCTCGGCACCAGAGCCATTACCCGCCGCCTTGCGGGCGGAGGCGATTACCTTCCAGTTGCGGGCTTGCAACGCCCGGTTACCGCCGGCCAGATTGTTGGACTTGCTCGCCAGCGACTCGGCCTGCTGGTATTGGCCCTGATGCAGGCGAATCTGGGCAAGATCGTGCCAGATGCCGGCATTGCGTGGCTCAATGCGCAGCGCCCGTTCCAGTGCCGCACCGGCCTTATCCAACTGGTTACTCTTGACGTACTTGTCGGCGCTATCCAACAACGCAACCACCGCTTGATTCCCTTCGCGGGTAATTTCTGCTGGCGGCAAATCAGCCGGCGGAGATCGGAAGAGCACACGTCTGAACTCCAGTCACGCCAATATCTCGTATGCCGTC